>JBKJOC010000472.1:0-3205 GCA_046595725.1 Candidatus Eiseniibacteriota bacterium | reverse complement strand
GGCTCTGCAACATCACCAAGTGCTGCACCAAGGTCTGCCCCGAGCACATCACGATCACCGACAACGCGATCATCCCGCTCAAGGAACGCGTGGTGGACAAGTTCTTCGATCCGCTGGAATGGGTACTCAAGAACCTGAGCCGCCGGGAATCCGACCCGTGAGCTTCCCGCTCAAGCCGATCTCGCAGGAGAGCGTCCCCAGGGCGCTCCAGAAGGCCGAGCGCTATCGGGTCATCAATGACCCCGTGTCCGCGGAGAGCATCTGCCTCGACGTCCTGACCGTCGAGCCCACGAACCAGCAGGCGCTGGTGACGCTCCTGCTCGCGATCACCGACCAGTTCGCCGACGAGGCCCCGATTGCGGGCGCCAACCGCGCGCGCGAAGTGCTGCCCCGCCTCGACGATGAGTACAAGCGGACCTACTACGCGGGAATCATCTGCGAGCGCTGCGCGAAGGCGCTGCTGCGCTCGGGGACGCCGCGGCCGGCGGAGATGGCGTACCACTGGCTGCGTTGGGCGATGACATGGTACGAGCAGGCGGAGGTGCTTCGTCCGACCGGGAACGACGAGTCGATCCTGCGTTGGAATACGTGCGCGCGCCTGCTGGCGCGGAACGAGAACCTGCGTCCGGAACCCGAGGGCCCGGTCGACCCGAGCCTGGAGTAATCCCCAGGACGGAAAACGCCCCGCCGGATCACTCCGCCGGGGCGCGAGATGCGTGCGGATCGGGATCGTTACTTGCCGCCCTTGAGCGGCTTTCCCGCGGCGGGCTTCGCCTTGGCATCGGCCGCCGCCTTCTTCTGGTTCTTTTGGGTCATGTCCTGCTTCTGCTGCCGTTCCTTCGACTTCGGAGACTTGTCGCCCACGGATTTCCCCCTGAGATTTCGGGTGATGAACGAACGCATCGGCTGGTTTGGAGACTAGCAGTTTCGGCGGCCGGACTAAACAGCCAGCCGGTGGCCCGTCACCGGGCCCATGAGCTGCTCCTGCCCGAGTGTGAGGTAGAGGACGCTGTCGGACACCGACAGGTCGAACGTCATGCGGCGCTTAAGGCGCTCCACCAGGCCCGCCACGACCGGGCGATCGAGGGCGTAGAGCTCGAGCGCGTCCGGGTTGTGGATGTGCGCCCCGGCGAGCGATCCCCAGTATCGCTCCGCGTTGTGGTGCGTGTAGACGGCGACCCGCTTGGCCGCCTTGCTCGCGCGGTGGAGACGCGCCGCGTCGGGCGCTCCCACCTCAATCCACTCCAGCAGCGCTCCCGTGAGGTCCCGGACTTCGAGCGCCGGCTGGTCGGGCTCGGCCAGTCCTTTGGAGAACGCCAACCCCTCGCGCTGCTCGAGGCAATAGGCGAGCACGCGGGCACACAGGAACTCCTCGCTTTCCGACGGATGGCGCGCGACCCGCAGTTCGAGCGCCTCATAGACGCCGCGGTCGACGTGGGAGAGCTGGATGTTGAAGACGTGGACGACGGCGCCAAGTGCCAAGGGTGCCTCGGGTCAGGGGTCAAGCGCAGGGAGTGCGATTCTGGCATAGTCGGCAGGTTCGCAGCAGTCTCGCTCATCCCCCGCCCGGAGTCGACCCGACGATGCCCTTGCTCAGCCTCAACAACGTGAGCCTCAGGTTTGCCGGACCCGCGATCCTGGACGGCGTGGGCCTGCAGATCGAGGAGGGCGAACGGCTCGGGCTCCTGGGCCGAAACGGCGCCGGTAAGTCGACCCTGCTCAAGGTCCTCGAGGGCACGCTGCTTCCGGATAGCGGCGACGTGGCCCGCCAGGCTGGACTGCGCGTCGCCAGCCTGCCGCAGGAAGTGCCGCTCGATCTTAAAGGGACGGTGCACGACTACCTGATCGAGACCAGCGGCGCGACCCGCAGCGAGACCGCGTGGGAGATCGAGGCCAGGATCGACCAGGCCGCGCGCGACCTCGCGCTCGACCTCCCCGCCGCGCTCGACACGCTCTCCGCCGGATCGAAGCGGCGCGTCCTGCTGGCCGCCGCGCTGGTGCGCGAGCCCGGCCTCCTGATTCTCGACGAGCCGACCAACCATCTCGACATCGAGGCCATCACGCACCTCGAGGAGTCACTCCAGAGGAGGCGCGGCACGCTGGTCTTCGTCACTCACGACCGGAGCTTCCTGCGAAACCTGGCGACGCGCATCCTCGACCTCGATCGCGGCGTGCTGCGCAGCTACCGCACCGACTACGACGCCTACCTCGAGCAACGCGAGGAGGAACTGCGGATCGAGGCTGAGCAGGGAGCCCTGTTCGACAAGAAGCTGGCGCAGGAGGAGGCGTGGGTCAGGCGCGGGATCAAGGCGCGGCGCACCCGGAACGAGGGCCGGGTGCGGGCGCTCGAGTCGCTGCGGCTCGAGCGCGGGGCGCGCCGCGACGAGGTTGCGCGCGTCAAGGCGACGCTCCAGGAGGCGGACCGCTCGGGCAGGATTGTGCTGCGTTGCGAAAACGTCGGCTATGCCTACGACGGCGCGCCGATCGTACGCGGCTATTCGGGCAAGATCCTGCGCGGCGACCGGGTCGGCATCCTCGGGCCCAACGGCTGCGGGAAGACCACGCTGATCAAACTCCTGCTCGGCGAGCTCGCTCCCCAGGAGGGAACGGTCACGGTGGGCACGCGGCTCGAGGTCGCGCACTTCGAGCAGCTGCACGACGTGCTCGACGAGACCAAGTCCGTGGTCGAGAACGTCGGGGAGGGACGCGAGACCGTGACCGTCGGCGGCGGCGAGCGTCACGTCGTCGGCTACCTGCAGGACTTCCTCTTCACCAGGGACCAGATCCAGGGACCGATCACGCGGCTCTCGGGCGGCGAGCGCAAGCGGCTCCAGCTCGCGAAGATCCTCTCGCGCCCCTGCAACATGCTGGTGCTCGACGAACCGACCAACGACCTCGACCTCGAGACGCTCGAATTGCTCGAGGACCTCCTGCTCGAGTTCAAGGGCACCCTGCTCGTGGTCTCCCACGATCGCTCATTCCTCGACAATGTCGTCAGCTCGACACTCGTGTTCGAAGGCGCGGGCCGCTGGCGCGAGTACGTGGGCGGCTACGCGGACTGGGTGCGCCAGAAGCAGGCAGCAGCGCCCTCCCCGGCGGCCCGGTCGCCGCGACCCAAGCCGGACCGCACCCCGGCCGCCGGCACACGGCGCGCGAGCTTCAAGGAAAGGCGCGAACTCGAGACCATGCCGGCGACGATCGAGCG
>JBKJOC010000275.1:0-6498 GCA_046595725.1 Candidatus Eiseniibacteriota bacterium | reverse complement strand
GTCGGGAGCCCCAGCCACCAGGTGATCAGGTTCCACACGATCGCGCCCACCACGCCGGCCATGATGATGTGCGGCGTCACCACGGCGGGGTCGATCACGCCCTTGCCGATCGTCTTCGCCACGTGGGTGCCGAAGACGAGGAACGCGGCGAAGTTGAAGAACGCCGCCCACAGCACGGCCAGCTTGGGCGAGAGCACGCGCGTGCTCACGACGGTGGCAATCGAATTCGCCGCGTCGTGGAATCCATTGATGAAGTCGAAGATCAGCGCCAGGACGATGACGAGCAGGATTTCCGGCGGGAAGGGCATCGATCAGCTGTTCCGGATCACGATCGTCTCGATCGTGTTGGCCACGTCCTCGCACTGGTCGGCCGCGTTCTCGAGCCGCCCGTAGATTTCCTTCCACCGAAGCACGTCCATGACTTCGTGCTGGCCGCTGAACAGGTCCGCGACCGCCTGACGCGAGATCGCGTCGGCCTCGTTCTCCAGCCGGTTGATCTCGATCGTGAAGCCCATCAGGTTCTTGAAGTCCTTGAGGTTGTTGACCGCCTGCTGGATCTGGTCCGCGCTCTTGGCGATGATGTGCGCGAGCTGGATCGCCTGCGGCGTCGTGTTGTGGATCTTGAAGATCACGAAGCGGTGCCCGATCGCCTCGACCGAGTCGAGCACGTCGTCGAGGCCCGACGCGAGCGCATGGATGTCCTCGCGCTCGAGCGGCGTGATGAAGGTGCGGTTGAGCCGTTCGAAGATCTCGTGCGTCACGAGATCTCCCTGGTGCTCGACGTCCTTCAGTTTCTTCGCGCGCTCCTCGAGGTTGTCGAACTTCGTGATCATCTCATGCAGCATGTCGCAGCCTTCGCGCACGATCTCGCCCTGGCGCTTGAAGAGATCGAAGAAGTTCTCGTGATGTGGGAAGAGCTTGAATTTCACGGGGTTCCTCGTTCGAAGGTGGTGTGGCGACGGTGGTTCCGTCGCGCTGCGAGCGGGCTGAGCCTTGCACAACGCGGCGCCCTTGTACCACTGTGGCACACGCAAGGCAATGGATGGACGACTTAACTCGTTATGCCGCAAATGATTTGGTCATCTCGCCCCGCCGCCCACAGGGACCGATGTAGTGTCTCGGCCGCCATGGACACCACCCTTTTCGCTTCCGCGATGCTCGAATCCGCCTGGATCACCGCCCGCATCTCGGTGCTGATCGGCCTCGCGGTGTGGGTCACCGGCGTGCTGTTCGCGCGCGGCCGCCAGCCTGCCGCATTGGCCGCTCCGGCCCACGCGCGACCGGGCGCGATGCCGCGCGCCCTGGCGCAAGGCGCGGCGCTCCTTTTGGGCGGCGCGCTGTGTGCGCTGACGCGCGGCGAGGCGGAGCGCGTGCTGCCGGCATGGGGCCAGGGCGTGGTTGCCGCACTGGCCGCACTGCTCGGCCCGGCCGGCGGCATGCTCGGCGCGTGGTCGGCGCGCGAGCTCGGCCATGCGTTGGTGCCCGGCGCCGAGGTGCGCGCCGGCGCGCCGCTCGTCACCACGGGGCCGTTCGGCATCGTGCGTCACCCGTTCTACCTGTCGCTCGCGGTCTGGTCGGCTTCCGCCGGACTCGGCCTGGGCAGCCTGAGCGGTACGGCGGTGCTGTTGGTCACCTTCCTGCTGGCCTCAGCCTGGCGCGCGCGCCTCGAGGACGGCGTGCTGGCCGAGGCGTTCCCCGGGGAGTTTCCGCCCTACGCCGCCCGCGTGCGGGCGTTCCTGCCACGGGTCTAGGCCAACACCCCAGCGCGGCGCTCGGCCCACGAGCGTGCGTCCGCGATGCCGCCCCAGCAGCGACGCACCCGGCCCGCCAGCTCGGGACGTTCGGCCTCGAGGAACGGGTCCGTCGCGGCGGGATGTTCGAGCAGGAAGCGCGAGAGCGCGTGCCATACCGCTCGGCGCTGGTCGCGCAACGTGAGCCCGCGCTTGAGGCTCTCGTGCCGCTCGCGCACATAGTCGAGGCCTGAGGCCGCGACCGCCTCGCGCCAGGAGCCGAACGCGCGTCGGGCCTGGGCGTAAAGCGCAGGATGCGTGTGATGGACGCGCGACAGGCCGCCGGTCTGCCCGTGGATGCTGCGGATTCGCTCGAGGAGCTGGCGGCCCTCCGGCTCGGGCGGCAGCTGTGTGGCAAGCGGGGGGAGGCTCCTGTCCATCAGCGCGCGCCCCGCTCCTCCATGTGGTGTTTGACGACCCGCGCCTCGGCGATGTAGACGACCTCCTCGGCCATGTTGGTCGCCAGATCGGCGACGCGCTCGAGATTGCGCGAGACCAGGATGAGCTCCATGGCGGCCGGGATGCAGCGCGAATTCTCGGCCATGCACGAGAGCAGGTCCTTGTGGAGCCGGCTCTTCAGGTGGTCGACCTCGTCGTCCTCGGTCAGGATGCGGCGCGCTGCGGCGGCGTCGTTGTTGACGAACGCGTCCAGCGCCTCGGTCAGCATGTTGGTCGAGAGCAGGGCCATGCGCGGAATGTCCACGATCGACTTCACCTCGGGCTCCTTGTTCAGCCGGATCGTGCTCTGCGCGATGTTGACCGCGTGGTCGCCCACGCGCTCGAGATCGTTGCAGATCTTGAGCGTCGAAGTCACGAAGCGAAGGTCCGTACCCACCGGCTGCCGCAGGGCGAGCATCCGGATCACGCGGTCGTCGATCTCGATCTCCAGGTTGTCGATGTTCCGATCGTCATCGAAGATCGACTCCGCGAGCGCCGAGTCGCGGGTCTGCAGCGCATCCACCGCCTTGTGGATGATCGCCTCCGCCTCGCCGCCCATGAGCAGCAGCCGGGTCCGCAGCGCGCCCAGTTCTTCGTCGAAGTGTCGTTCCATGCGCCTCGCCTTTTCTCAGCCGAAACGACCGGTGATGTAGTCCTCGGTCAGCCGCTCGCGCGGCTGCGTGAAGATCCGCGCCGTCTCGTCCACCTCGACCAGCTTGCCCTGCATGAGGAACGCCGTCCGATCGGAGATGCGCGCCGCCTGCTGCATGTTGTGGGTGACGACCACGATCGTGTAGCGCTCCTTCAACAGGATCATGAGCTCCTCGATCTTGGCGGTCGACGTCGGATCGAGCGCGGATGCCGGCTCGTCCATGAGCAGCACCTCGGGCTCGACCGCCAGGCAGCGGGCGATGCACAGCCGCTGCTGCTGCCCGCCGGAAAGGCGCAGGGCCGAGTCCTTGAGCCGGTCCTTGACCTCGTTCCACAGCGCCGCCTGCCGCAGCGTCCGCTCGACCAGGTCGTCGAGGCCGCTGCTCGAGCGCACGCCGAACATGCGCGGGCCGAACGCCACGTTCTCGTAGATCGACTTCGGAAACGGGTTCGCGCGCTGGAACACCATGCCGACGCGACGCCTCAGGTCGACGACGTCGACGCCCGGCCGGTAGATGTCCTCGCCGTCGAGTCGGACGGTGCCCTCGACGCGGACGCCGTCGATCAGGTCGTTCATGCGATTGAAGGTGCGCAGGAGTGTCGACTTCCCGCAGCCCGAGGGCCCGATCAACGCGGTCACCGACTTCTCGAAGATCGCGATCGAGACGTCGAACAGCGCCTGGTGGGCGCCGTAGTGGAAGGAGAGGCCGGCGGCCTCGAGCGTGAGGACGGCGGGTTCGGATGCCTGGGCACGAGCCTCGGGCGCCGCGATGCGGGCCGGAGCACGGCTCGCATGGAGGTCGGCCAACGACGGGGCCGCCGGGCTCACGGGCGGCTCCTGCGGCGCCGGGGCTCCCGGCACGGGGCGAGGCGGATCGACCATGGGTTTCATCCGCTCAGGTCCCCAGTCCCATCGATCGCCTCATGCGCGCTCGCAGGACCACGGCGGTGAAATTGAGGGCAAACGTCAGCGCCAGGAGCACGAGGACGGTTCCATAGAGCAGCGGCAGCGTCTGCTCAACGTCCGGAGACTGGGTCGCGAGCACGTAGACATGATACCCGAGCTCCATGAACTGGTCGGTCGGCGACCATGGCAGGTAGGGCAGGTAGTACGCCACGCCGGTGAACAGGATCGGCGCCACTTCGCCGGCGCCGCGGCTCACGGACAGGATCGCGCCCGTCAGCACGCCGGGCAGCGCCTGCGGCAGGACGACGTTGCGCACTGTCTGCCAGCGCGTGGCCCCGAGCGCGAGCGCGCCTTCGCGCGCCGAGCGCGGCACGGCGCGCAGCGCCTCCTCGGTGGCGACGATGACGACCGGCAGGTTGAGCAGCGCGAGGGTGAGTGCGGCCCACAGGAGCGCGGGCTGCCCGAAGAGCAGGCCCTGTCCAAGCGCCCTGTCCATGCCCCGTCCCAGGAACTGCACGAAGAAGCCGAGGCCGAACAGGCCGAACACGATCGAGGGCACCCCCGCGAGGTTGCTGACCGCGAACCGCACCAGCCGCGTAAGCGGCGAGGTGGCCCGCGCGTACTCGTGGAGGTAGACCGCGGCCAGCACCCCGACCGGCAGCACGACCAGGATCATGATGAAAACCAGCGCCACGGTCCCGAAGATCGCCGGGAAGATCCCGCCCGCCGTCATGCCGTGGGCCGGGTTCTGCGACAGGAACTCCCAGGTCACCGTGCGCCAGCCGCCGAGCACGATGGTGCCGAGGATCACGACCACGATGAGCGCGATCCACAGCGTGGCAAGACCGCTCACGCCGGTCCACAGCACGTTCCAGCCGACCTGGACCCGTCGCCGCGCCGGGCTTGCCAGCGCTCGCACGGAGGGTCCGGACAGCGGCGCGCCGAGGGCGGAGCCCGCGCTCATCGCGTCGAGCGGCGTCATGCGCCCGCCAGGCGGTGCCGCATCCGGTCGACCATCAGGCCGGCGGCCACGTTGAGGATGAAGGTCACGAAGAACAGGAGGCTCCCGATGAAGAACAGCACACTGTAGTGCGTGCTGCCGACCACCACCTCGGCGAGTTCCGCGGCGACCGTGGCCGAGAGCGTGCGGATGGAATCGGTCAGCGGCATCGTCGCCAGCGCCGCGTTGCCCGAGGCCATGAGCACGATCATGGTCTCCCCGACCGCGCGCCCGACGCCCAGCATGACGGCGGCGAAGATGCCCGCCCACGCCGCGGGCAGCGTGACGAAGAACGCGGTCTGCCAGGCGCTGGCGCCGAGCGCGAGCGAGGCTTCGCGATAGCTCGGCGGCACGGCGCGCAGTGCGTCCTCGCTGACCGAATAGACGACCGGCAGGATCGCGAACCCGAGGGCGATGCCGGCATTGATCGCGTTCAGGCGCACGGTCGAGCCGGTGATCGCTTGAATCCAGGTCGCGAGCACCATCAGCGCGAAGAAGCCGAGCACGACGGAGGGGATCCCGGCCAGCAACTCGATCAGCGGCTTGATGAGCTCGCGCACGCGGCGCGGCGCGAACTCGGAGGTGTAAAGCGCCGCCAGCACCGCGATCGGGACCGCCGTCACCATGGCCACCAGCGTGGCCTTGAGGGATCCGATGATGAGCGGCAGCAGGGAAAAGCGGGGATCCGATGACACGGGCTGCCAGGGCCCGTTGGTCGCGAACTTCGCGAGGTTGGCCTCCTTCATGGTCTCCCCGTCAAACAGCACGGGCAGGGCCTCACGGAACACGAACACGAAGATGAGGACGATGCCGATGACCGTCGTCAGGGCCGAGAGCCCGATCGCAATCTCGGCGACCCGGTCGGCGCGCCGCCGGCTCGCGCGAGTGCCGCGAGCAAGGAAAAAGGGTGCACTCATGCCGGGAAGTAGCCGACGTCCTTGATGTGTCCCTGGCCCTCGGGGGACTTGGCCCAGTCGAGGAAGTCCCGCGCGGCCTGGGACGTCTTGTTCGTGAGGTACCAGAACAGCGGGCGCGACAGCGGATAGCTGCCGTCGACGATCGTCCCTTCGTTGGCCTCGACCGGAGCGGCGCCGGCTTTCGACACCGCCAGGTGCCGGACGCTGCCGCCGTACGCGATGCCGCCATAGCCGATGCCGTTCGGGTCGCGGGTGACGGCGTTGACGACCGCGGCGGTGCCGGGCAGCGTCTGCGTTGCGGGAGCGAAATCCTTCCCGCCCAACACGTGCTCCTTGAAGAATACGTACGTCCCCGAGCTGTTCTCGCGGCCGTAGACCGTGATCGGGCGATCCGGACCGCCCAGTTCCTTCCAGTTCGTGACCTTGCCCGTGTAGATGTCGGCGAGCTGCTCCATCGACGCCGACACCATCGGATTGCTGGGATGCACGTAGACCGTCACCCCGTCGCGCGCGACCACGTGCTCCTCGACCGGCGCGCCGGTCGAACTCTGGATCTGCGCCTTCTCGGTGTCCGCCATGGGGCGGGACGATTCCGCGATGTCCGTCGTTCCGTTGATCAGGGCCGCGATCCCGGTGCCCGAGCCGCCGCCCGTGACCGCGATGCTCCGGCCGGGATGAGACTGCATGTAGATCTCGGCCCACTTGGAGCCGAGGATCACCATCGTGTCGGAACCCTTGACGCTGACCCGGCGGTCTTCGGCTTTCCGGGTTGCACACCCCAGGACGAACAGGGGC
>JBKJOC010000261.1:0-3158 GCA_046595725.1 Candidatus Eiseniibacteriota bacterium | reverse complement strand
CTCGACCTCGAGATCGATCTTTTCCGGCATTTCGACCAGGTCGTGCGCGCGCAGGAAGGCTTCGAGCTCGACGCAGAATTCGTTGCAGCGGTCGAGCAGCTCGTCGCGTCCCGGCCGGTCCTGCTCGAGCTGCTCGAGCGCCGCCTTGACGGAGGGCGCGCCCATCCTGGACGCGACTTCCTCCATGCGCTTCTTCTGGACGGCGAGTACGCTGTACGCCCACTCCGACAGCTTGGCCGGGGTGAGGCCGGCCACGAGCGCCATCTCGAGCTTCTCGGCGTAGAGTTCCTCGCCGAGGCGCCAGTCGCCGCCTTCCTTCTTGTTGAGGCCCTTGAGGTGCTTCTCGAACGCGACCAGCGCCGTGGTCGCCTCGTCGACGGCCTTGCGCGCGCGCTCGGAGAGCTTGGGCGCCTGGGCGTCGACCTGGGTGAGGAAGGTTTCCTCGAGGAACTGCGACAGTCCGTCGACCTGCAGGAGCCCGACCGCGACGTGCGGCTTGGGGATCCGGACCAGGTTGTGGGTGGCCTGGGTGAAGAAGGCCGGGAACTGCTCGATCCGCTGGATCGCGTTCTCGAATCGCTGGGCGGCGGGAGCAAATTCGCGCTTGAGCAGGACGGAGACCCCTTCGCCGGCCTGGCGGATGTAGAAATTGGGGTCGTACTGCCAGGGGCGCTCGTCTTCGAGCTCGAAGAGCGCGGCTTTCGCGCCGTTGGTCACGATCCGGAGGTCGAGGCGGTCGGCCGCGTCGAGGCCGTCCTCGGAGACGCCCTCGATGCGCTCGAGCAGCGAGGCCAGGCCACCAGCGGCCTTGCGGCGACCGTCCTTGTCGTACGCTGGGAGCAGGTGGTCGTGGGCATGCTCCCCCACCGCCGTGGCGTACACGGGGTCGGAGGCGAAGAGGTGCTGAATCAGCTCTTTCGCCAGGGAAGCGAGCGCGGGGTTGGTCGGCAGTCCTTGCATGGATATCCTCATCGGGAGCGGAGCCGACGGCAGAATCGGGCAATCGCCCGCCCCGCTCACCGGTCACCGGAACGGCCGGATTATCTGGTGGGTCGTACGGCGGGGTCAAGAAAAGGCTGGCCCGACAGGCGCATTCAAATGCGTACCAAATCTAGGCTTGGGGAGGAATTCGATGACCGACGAGAAGTGGGAAGCAATGGTGCGGCAGATCCTGCGCAAGTTCAATGTGAGCGAGCACACGAGGGGCGAACCCGAACCGCGCGATCAGGCGGTGCGCGAGGTTCTCTTGTTCGAGGGGCCGACCGGCCCGATGAAGCTCGAGCGTGTCACGCGCCCCCTGGTGCTCGAGAAGAAGCCGATCTACTCTCACCGGGCCGGCAGCGGGATGAATTACGAGTTCATTTACCACCCCACGGAGAAGACCCACCGGGAGACGCTTTTCCGTTGGGAGAACAATGGATGGACGGAGATGGACCTCTCGATGATGACGCGTTGAAGAGGTCCAACTCCCATGGCGCGGCTGTGGATAGCGGTGGGCAACTTTTCCTACGATGATTCCATCCAAGCGTAACGCGTTGCTGTTAAATCAATTGGGCGCGTGGTGGCGGTTCGTACGTTATCCACCGATCGCCTTGGACTCGCTGGAACGCTGCGTCCCTTCACGAGTTGCTCCGCCGCCACTGGTGGCGGAATTTTCCGCGCTGGCGTTCTCGTCGAGCATCGTGCACTTGCCCGAAAAGCGAACCCCCTCGTCGATCACGATCGCGTGGGAGGTCAGGTCGCCCTTGACCCGGGCTCCGCGCAGGAGGTCGATGCGCTCCTCGGCCTGGATTCCGCCGTCGAAGACTCCCGCGACCAACGCCTCGCGCACGTGCACGTCGGCCCGGACGTGGCCGTAGGGGCCGACGATGATGCGCTCGCAGTTGAGGATATCGCCCTGGAAGTCGCCGTCGATCAGGAGGGTACCCTCGATCATCAGGGTGCCGCGGAAGCTCGAACCGACGCCGATGTGGCAGTTGGCGACGATTTCCTCCTCGTTTCCATCCTCATTGCGCGGTCGCGCGAACGGATTCCTTAGCCCGTTGCGCGCTTCGGGGCCATCCATCTCAGACGGGTCCAATCCGAGCGCCTTGGCGGCGACACGTTGCGCCAGCGACCGCCCGCGCGTCGAGCTCTTCGTCTCGTTGCCCATCAGAGAACCCCCAGGACTTCGAGCAGGCGCTCGAGGTCCGTCTCGTTGTAGTACTCGATCTCGATTTGCCCGCGCTCGATGCCTGCAATCGGCACGATGCGGACCTGCGTCGCAAGCTTGCGACGGAGATCGTTCGTCCACTCAGCATAGATGCTAGAAACCGCATCGACAGTGCCTTGCGTCGATGCATCGCCCCGCATCTTGCGCGTCGCGGTCTTGCGACGCATCTTGCGCGCGACCAGGGCCTCGGTCTTTCGAACACTGAGACCCATGTCGGAAACGTAGCGAGCGCTCGCTTCGATCTCAGGGCCGGAAGGCAATCCGAGCAGTGCCCGCGCATGTCCCGCAGACAATGTTCCACGTGAAACCATCGACTGCACCAGGGTCGGAAGCGTGAGTAAGCGCAGTGCGTTCGTGATCGATGTTCGATTCTTGCCCACGCGTTCGCTCAGCCGTTCGTGCGTGTACCGCAGTTCCTCGATCAGGCGCTGGTAACCGAGAGCCTCTTCGATCGCGTTGAGATCCTCGCGTTGGAGGTTCTCGATGAGTGCGATTTCGAGCAGCTCGTGATCACCGATCGGACGCACGATCGCAGGGATCGTGCTCAAGCCGATACGCTGCGATGCGCGGTAGCGGCGCTCGCCTGCGATGAGTTCGAAATTTTCGCCGGCGGGGCGCACGAGGATGGGCTGGAGCACGCCCTGCGCACGGATCGACTCGCCAAGTTCGGCGAGGGCCTCCTCGGCGAACTCGATGCGGGGCTGCTTCGGGTTAGGAACGATGCGATCGAGCGGGATGTCTTCGATGCGTTCGCCGGTGAGGGCAATGGCGGCCGAGACCGAAGCTGCCCCCGCGGGATCGAGTGCGAGGGCGGAGTCCGCGAGCTCGATCGTCTCTCCAGGACCTGGTGCGCCCGGGATCAGTGCTCCCAGTCCCCGGCCCAGTGCCTTCCTACTCATGATGGATGACCTCCTGCGCTAGAGCGCGGTAACTATCTGCACCGCTT
>JBKJOC010000486.1:0-11362 GCA_046595725.1 Candidatus Eiseniibacteriota bacterium | reverse complement strand
TGCGCTCGGGTTCGTCCTGGGCATCCGCCACGCCACCGATCCCGACCACGTCGTCGCCGTCACGGCGATCGCGGCGCGCGATCGGCGGCTTGCGCCCGCCGCGCTTGTCGGTGCGCTGTGGGGCCTTGGCCATTCGCTGACCATCTTCCTGGTGGGCGGCGCGATCGTCTTGTTCAACCTCACGGTGCCGCCGCGCGTGGGGCTGGCGTTCGAGTTTGGGGTCGGCATTGCCCTCGCGGTCGTGGGCGCGATCAACCTTCTCGGGCACGGCGGCTTCGTCACAGCGGACGCGCGCGCGGGCCGCATGCCGACATGGCGCGCGTTCGCCCTCGGGGTGGTGCATGGCCTCGCCGGCAGCGCCGCGGTCGCGCTGTTGGTACTGGCCGCAGTCAAGGATCCGCGCGTCGGGTTGGTCTACCTGGGCGTGTTCGGCATTGGGACGATCCTCGGCATGGTGCTGGTCACGCTTGGCCTCGCGGCGCCGGTCCGGTTCGCGGGCGGGCGATGGCCGAACCTCGGCGCGCCGCTGCGGGTCGTGACCGGTTCGCTCTCGATGCTGTTCGGGGTCTACGTGCTGTGGCATGTCGGCTGGGTCGACGGGCTCTTCAGCGCCGCGCCGACGTGGACGCCGCATTGAGCGCCCCGGGAGCATTCGAGGAGCGCTCGGTGATTATCACCGGGGCAAGCGGGGACCTTGGCCACGCGGTCGCGCGCGCCTTCGCGGCCGGGGGCGCGCGGCTCGGGCTGGTCGCCGGGAGACGGCCTCGGGCGCTCGATCCACTGATCGACGAGTTGACCGGCAAGTACAAGGGCCGCACGTTCACCGTCGCCGCCGCGGACCTCCTCGCGCCGGCCGAACACGTGGCCGATCAGGTCACCGCCGCGCGCGACACGCTGCTCGCCGCACTCGGCGGGGCCGACGTGCTGGTCGCGCTGGCGGGCTTGCCCGCGACGCCGCTGCTGTGGAACAAGCGCTTCCTTGAGGTGACCGCCCTGGACCTGCACAAGGCGTTCGCGGTCGACACCGTCGGCACGTTCCTGTTCGCCCAAGCTCTCGCATCTCCGCTTGCGGCGGCCCGGGGCTCGATCGTGATCATGAGCTCGGCCGCGGCCTTTCATGGCGACGTATTGGGGCTCGCCTATGCGCCCGCCAAAAGCGCCAATGCGGGCCTGGTCAAGATGCTCGCGCGCGTCCTGGCGCCCCACGTGCGGGTCAACGGCGTCGCGCCCGGGGGCATCGAGACCGGCTGGCTGGAGAGCCTGACCGAGGAGGACAGGCGACACGCGGCAGGCCAGACGCTGCTCGAGCGCTTCGGCCGGCCCGAGGAAGTGGCCCAGGTGATCCTCGACCTGGCCGCACCCGGCTACGTGAACGGGCAGACCATCCTCCTCGACGGTGGGGTGTTCCCGCCCGGGCCGCCGAAACCCGCCTAGCTTCCGTCCGGGCAAATGCAAGCGGCATAAGCAGCTGGAACGTGAGCCCCAGCTGCAAAGAGCTTCAGGTTTGCCGTCCCGCCGCCGATATTCCTCGTGTGAACCCGGAACGCGACGACGATTCCCCATCCGCCATCATCGCCCGCGAGAAACGCCAGCGGCGTCGCCTTGCGGCGCTGCTCGACGTCAGCCGGCTCATCGCGTCCTCGCTCGACCCCGGCGCCATCCTCGAAACCGTCGCCGAAAAGATGAACGACCTCGTGGGCGCCACCGAGGTCACGATCTTCGTCATGGACGACGCCACGCAGACGATGCGGCCCGTGGTCGCGCGGGTCGAGGATGCGTACTACGAGGACGTCATGCGCATGACGCTCAAGGTCGGCGAGGGCATCACGGGCTCGGTCGCCCAGTCCGGCGTTGGTGAGATCATCGGCCACGCCGAGACCGACCCGCGCGCCGCACTCGTCCAGGGCACGCCGGTGGACGAGGCGACGTCGCTCGTGTGCGTGCCGTTCTCGGTGCACGACCGGGTGGCTGGGGTGATCGTGCTCTCGCGCTACGGGATCGACCAGTTCATGCCCGAGGATCTCGAGATCGTCACCATCTTCGCGGGCCACTGCTCGGTCGCGATCGCGAATGCGCGCCTCTACGCCGACCTGCGGCGCGCCTTCGATGAACTCCGCGCCACCCAGGGCCAGCTCGTCCAGTCCGCCAAGCTCAATGCGCTCGGCGAGATGGCCTCGGGAGTGGCGCATGACTTCAACAACATGCTGGCCGCGATCCTGGGCCGCACGCAGTTGCTGTTGTCCAGGGAGCCGGAGCCGGAACTCCGCCGCTCGCTCGAGTTGATCGAGCAGACGGCGCAGGACGGCGCCCAGACCGTGCGGCGCATCCAGGAGTTCACGCGCGTCCGGCTTGACGAGGTGTTCGACGAAGTGGACCTGAACAAGATCCTGCTCGACGTCCTCGAGCTGACGCGGCCCTCGTGGCAGAGCCAGGCCAAGGCGCGCGGCGTCACGGTCGAGATCGACCGCATGCTCGATGCCCGGGCGCTGATCGCCGGGAACGCGTCGGAATTGCGCGAGGTGTTCACCAACCTCGTGCTCAACGCCGTCGACGCAATGCCCGACGGCGGCACGCTCCGCCTCCTGACGCGCGACGACGACAACCGCGTGACTGTCGAGGTGCGCGACTCGGGACACGGCATGGCCGCCGAGACGCAGGCGCGCTGCTTCGATCCGTTCTTCACCACCAAGGCGGTCAAGGGCACCGGGCTCGGATTGTCGGTCGCTTATGGCATCGTGAGCCGCCACCACGGCACGATCTCGGTCGAGAGCCGCGCCGGCCAGGGCACGGCGTTCCGCCTGACCTTCCCGGTCAAGATCGCCGCGCCGCCGGTGTCGCCCAGGCACGATGAGCCCGCCGAGACCGGGTCCTTCCGCATGATCGTGGTGGACGACGAGAAGGAAGTCCTGGCCGTGCTCGGGGAACTGCTCGAAGCGCTCGGCCAGACCGTGACGACGGCGCAGGGCGGCATCGAGGGGCTGGCACGGCTGCGCGCCTGCGCGGCGGAGGGTGCGCCGGCGGACGGCCGCCCGGAGATCGTGTTCACCGACCTCGGGATGCCGGGCGTCTCGGGCTGGGACATCGCGCACGACACCAAGCTGCTGTTCCCCGACGCGCTGGTCGTGCTCGTGACGGGCTGGGGCGTCCAGATTGATGCCGAGGCCGCGAAGGCCAAGGGCGTCGACTACCTCATGGGCAAGCCCTTCACGATCGAGGATGTCGAAGGCACGCTGCGCAAGATCCGCACGGTCGTCGACACCCGCAGTTCGCTCGAGGCCGCGTAGCTAGTTGAGCGCCGCCGGTGGTTGGGCGGCCCGCGCGCCCGCGCGCTCGAGCGCCTCGCGCGTGAGGCGCACCAACTCCCCGTCCCCCGGAAATCCTCCCGACATCAGCATCAGGATCCGCCCGGCCCGGTCAATCAGGTAGACCGCCGGTCGCGGGTTCGACGTCACCGGATCAAACACGCCGTAAACGCGCGCCGTGATGCTGGCGCCGTCGGTCAGGAGCCGCACTCGCGGCTGCCCGGAACGTGGCCGAATACGGTCGCGGCCGAAGGGCGCGATCGCGACCACGCCGATGCCGAGGTCTTCCAGGTCCTGGTTCACATGCTCGATCACCAGCACGTCTTCCGGCGTGCGGGCGAACACGATCAGCCACGGCCGGTCGCGGCGCGCGGTCGAAAGGTGGAAGCGGCGGTTGTCCTGATCCCTCAGGTCGATGTCGGGAGCGGCATCGCCGACGAGGAAACGTCCATGGCGCGAAACCGGGGGCGGTCCCTGCGAGGGGTTCGCATTGGAGGGCGCGTCCTCCGCGCGCGAGCTCTTGCTCGCCGGCTCCTGGGCAAACGCCAGGACCCCGGTGGTCGCGAGCGCGCACAAGGCGAGCCCGGAGGTGGTCAGCCTGGGGTGATGCATGGTTCGATCCTCCGGGCGGGAGAATCACGCGTGGCTCAGCACCGCCTCGCGCAACGCCTCGAGCCGTTCGTGGGGAGTGTCGGGAAGAATCGAGCAGCCCGGCGCCACGATCCAGCGTCGGCCCGCGGTCTGTTCGAAGCCGGATTCGAGCTGTTGGAGCGCGAGTTGATCGTCGGGCGCGACCAGCGCGTCCTCGTGACCGATCCCGCCGATCGCCGCGCCCTTGAACAGGCGCAGGCCCTCCGCCAGCGTCAGGTTTCCGTCTTCGGTCGTGGCCCACGAGAACCCGGCCACCTTTGTGTCCGCCAGCCCCGCGAGAAAATTTCGCGGTCGGCAGACGTGGAGAACGTTGAAGGGCGCGCCCTCGGCCTTCGCCAGCACGCGGCGATCGAAGGGAAGGGCGAGGCCACGATAGTCTTCGGGAGTCCAGCCGCGATCGCCTGAGGCCCACTCGACGGTCGCGAAGTAGATGCCGTCGGCGCCCGCTTGGAGCGCGCGCGGGACGAAGTCCTCGAACGTGCGCGCGATCGCGTCGACCGCCCGCATGACGGCGGGCGCATCACCGGCGAGGAGCTGCTGCGCGGCCTGCGTGTTCTCGCACAGGTCGGCAAACACCGCAAAGGGCGAGAAGACGGTCTCGATCAGCAGCACGTCGTCGGGCAGGCCCTGGCGGACGAGACGGATGGCTTCGAGTTGCTCGCCGAGCGCGCCGTCATCGCCTTTGAGCGCCTTCACGCGCGCGAGGTCGCTAACCGAGCGAACCGGATGGGATGTGCGCTTCGGCTTGTGGAGCGGATCGCCGTCGTACTCAAAGGCGAGACCCCAGCCTTCGCCATGGTAGGAGCCGCGGGGGTTCAACTTGACGAAGTCCCAGTCGTGACGCGCGCGAAACTCGAGCGTCGCCTGGGCGAGGTCCAGCGCGGTTTGTTCGCGGTCGTAGAAATGGCCCCAGAACGACATGGCGGGACGATCCACGGGATCGCCTGCCACCGTCGCCATCACCCGGTCCCGACGCGACAGCGGAGTCGTCATCTCGTACCTCCGGCGTTCGACACTACGCCCGGGCGGGACCCGAAGCAAGCCGGTGGCTCGTTGTATTTTGCCGGCTTCGGGTGCTACCTTGGGCGCTCCACTTCCTTGTGCGAGGTCGACTTGTCCCTGCCGTCCCCCAGCCAGGCCCGGTCCTTCGTCGCCCGCTTTTCCGGGCGGCGGCTGCTCGTTTTGGGCGACCTCATGACCGACCGCTACCTCTGGGGCCGGGTCGAGCGCATCTCCCCCGAGGCCCCCGTCCCGGTCGTGAGCATCGACCGCGAGTCCGACTCGCTCGGCGGCTCGGCAAACGTGGCCCACAACCTGGCGTCGCTGGGAGCGAAGGTCGAGCTCATCGGGTTGGTGGGGGCCGACTCCGCGGGCACGCGCCTGACCGAGGCGCTGGCGGAGCGCGGCGTCGACACCCGCGGCGTGGCGACCGACCGGACGCGCCGCACCACCGTCAAGACGCGCGTGATCGCGCATCAGCAGCAGGTCGTGCGCACCGACGAGGAAGACGCGCAGGACGCCGCGGGCGAGGCCGAGGCACGCCTGATCGAGGCCATCGAGCGTGCGCTGCCCGCAGCCGAGGCGCTCATCGTCTCCGACTACGGCAAGGGCGTGGTGACCATGGCGACGCTCGAGGCGGCGCTTGCCGCCGCCCGCGCGCGCGGAGTTCCGGTGTGCGTCGATCCCAAGGAGACGCACTTTTTCTCGTACACGGGCGTCGCCGTGCTGACCCCCAACGCGCACGAAGCGGGCCGCGCGTTCGGGCGCGCGCTGAAGGACCCGGCGACGCTGCTCGAGGCGGGCGCGTCGCTGCGCGAGCGGCTTTCGGCGGATGCCCTCCTGATCACCCGCGGACCGGACGGCATGAGCCTGTTCGAGCAGGCGGGCGCCGTCACCCACCTGCCGACGGTCGCGCGCGAGGTGTTCGACGTCACGGGCGCGGGCGACACCGTGGTGTCGGTCTACGCGCTCGCGCTCGCCGCCGGCGCATCGCCGCCCGTCTGCGCATTCCTCGCGAACCATGCCGCCGGGCTCGTCATCCGGCATGCGGGCACCGCAGTCACGACCGCGCCGGAACTGCTCGCCTCGCTCTCGGCCGAGCCGTTGGCGCCGGCCGAAGCCTGACGTGTCCCTCGTCAAGATCACCGGTCGCCCGGAAGCCGAAGCCCGCGTCGCCGACTGGCGCGCGAACAAGCAGACGGTCGTGTTCACCAATGGCGTGTTCGACCTTCTTCATCGCGGCCACGTCGACGTGCTCGCCGCGGCGCGCGCGCAGGGAGACCACCTCGTGATTGGCGTCAACGACGACGCCTCGGTGCAGCGGCTCAAGGGCGCGAGGCGGCCGCTCGTGTTGCTGGAGGACCGCATGGTCGTGCTGGCCGCGCTCGAGTGCGTCGACCTCGTGACCGCGTTCTCCGAGGACACGCCCGAGGACTTGATTCGCCTGCTCCGTCCCGACGTGCTGATCAAGGGCGCGGACTATGCGGCCGCGGAGATCGCGGGCGCGGAGTTCGTCCTGGGCTATGGCGGCCGCGTCGAGACCATCGCGCTCACGCCCGGCCGCTCGACCACGGCGCTGGTCGAGAAGATCCGGCAGGGGGACTGAGATGGCGGAGCGCACGCTGGTCCAGGCCATCAACGACGCGCTGCGCGAAGGCATGCGCCGCGACCCCGATGTGCTGGTGCTGGGCGAGGACATCGGCAAGGCCGGGGGCGTCTTCCGCGCCACCGAGGGCCTGCTCGAGGAATTCGGCGACACGCGGGTGCTCGACACGCCGCTGGCCGAGAACGGCATCGTCGGCGCGGCGATCGGCATGGCGCTGTACGGCCTGCGCCCGGTCGCCGAGATCCAGTTCTCCGACTTCATCTATCCCGCGTTCGACCAGATCGTGTCCGAGGCCGCGAAGATGCGCTATCGCTCGAACGGCCAGTACAGCGCGCCCATGGTCGTGCGCACGCCGGTCGGCGGCGGGATCAAGGGCGGGCTCTACCACTCGCAGAGCCCGGAGGCCTACTTCGCGCACACCGCGGGGCTGACCGTGGTGACGCCTGCGACGCCGTCGGACGCGAAGGGACTCCTGATGAGCGCGCTCACCTGGCCCGATCCAGTCATCTTCCTCGAGCCCAAGCGGCTCTACAGAACGAGCAAGGAGGAGGTGCCCGACGGCGTGCACGAGACACCGATCGGCCAGGCCAGGGTCGCGCGCGAGGGCGGGGACGTCTCGGTCATCACCTACGGCTCGATGACGCCCGTCTGCCTGCAGGCCGCCGAGGAACTCGCCGCAGCGGGCGGCGCTTCGGTCGAGGTGCTCGACCTGCGCACTCTGGTGCCGCTCGACATCGACGCGCTGCTCGGCTCGGTCCGCAAGACCGGACGCTGCGTGATCGTCCACGAGGCGCCGCGCACCTGCGGCTTCGGCGCGGAGCTCGCGGCGCTGGTCGCCGAGCGGGCGCTGATGTCCCTGACCGCGCCGATCGCGCGCGTCGCCGGGTTCGACACGCCGTTCCCGTACACGCTCGAACACGTCTACCTGCCCGATGCGCGCCGCGTGACGCACGCCATCGAGCACGTCATGACTTCCTAGGGGATCCCGTGGCCTTCGAATTCAAGTTGCCGGACATTGGAGAAGGCGTCGCCGAGGCCGAGATCGTCAAGTGGCTGGTGGCGGTGGGCGACACCGTCAAGGAGGACCAGCCCCTGGTCGAGGTGTTGACGGACAAGGCGACGGTTGAGATCCCCTCGCCGCGCGCGGGAAGGGTCGCGCGCCTGGGCGGGGCCGAGGGCGCGACCATCCCCGTTGGGAGCGTGCTGATCGAGATCGAAGTGGCCGGCGAGCCCGCCCCGGCTGCTGCTGCTGCGTCCGCAGCCGCGCCCGCAGGCGCGCTCGCGCGCCCGGCCGCAGCGGTGGCCGCCACCCTGCCCGCGCGGATCGAGGCGGTGCCGGCGGCTCGCCAGCTCGCGAAGGAGCGGGGCCTGGAGCTGGCTCAGGTCCGGGGCACGGGGCCGAACGGCCGCATCACGGTCGAGGATGTCGAGCGCGCGGCCGCGCCCGCAACAGCCGGCGGCGCCGAGGAACGCGTCCCGCTCCGCGGAATGCGGCGCAAGATCGCCGAGCACATGACCCTCTCCGCGCGCACGGTGCCGCAATTCACGTTCGTCGCCGAGGTCGACATGAGCGCCGTGGTCGCGCACCGGGCAGCCCATCGCGCGCGCGCCGAGGCCGAGGGTGTCAAGCTGACCTTTGTCGCGTACGTCGTGCGCGCGCTCGCTCCCGCGCTCGCGCGGTTCCCGCTGCTCAACGCGAGCCTCGACGAAAAAGCGGGCGAGATCGTGCTCAAGAAGCATTACGACATCGGCATCGCGACCGCGACCGAGGATGGCCTCACCGTGCCCGTGATCAAGGGCGCGGACCGCCTCGACCTGTTCGCGCTGGCGAAGGAGATCGAGCGCCTCGCCGCAGCCGCGCGCGCGAAAAAACTCACGCTGGAGGAGCTGATGGGCGGCACCTTCACCGTCACCACCACGGGCGCGAAGGGTGGCCTCCTGGCGACGCCGATCGTGCACCATCCGCAGGTCGCGATCCTGGGCATCCATTCCGTGGGGCCGCGCGCGGTCGTGCGCGACGGGCAGGTGGTGGCGCGCGAGATGACGAACCTGTCGCTTTCGCTCGACCACCGGGTGGTCGACGGTCAGGTTGGCGCGGATTTTCTCTACGACCTCATTGCGCGGCTCGAGGACGCGTCGTGAGCGCGCCCGAATTGCTCGCCGTCCTTGATGCCGACGGCGTCGCCGATCCGGCCAGGGACCCCGACCTCGAGCCCGCGCTGCTGACAAAGCTGTACGACTCGATGGTGCTCCTGCGCACGTTGGACGTCCGCATGATGAACCTCCAGCGCCAGGGCCGGATCGGCTTCTACGGCACCGCGACCGGCGAGGAGGCGGCGGCGCTGGGCTCGGCGGCCGCGTTCGAGGATCGCGACTGGGTGTTTCCCGCACTCAGGCAGGGCTCGGTCCTCTTGTGGCGCGGATTTCCCCTCAAGGCCTACATCGCGCAACTGATCGGCAACACGGGAGATGTGCTCAACGGCCACCAGATGCCGTGTCACTACGCGGATCGCGGCGTCAACGTGGTCGCATGGTCGTCGGTGATCGCGACCCAGCTTCCGCACGCGGTCGGGATGGCGTACGCAGCGCGCCACAAGAAGACCGGCGCGATCGCGGCGGCCTATTTGGGTGACGGCGCCACCAGCTCGGGCGACTTCCACGCGGCGATGAACTTCGCGGGCGTGTGGCAGGCTCCAGTCGTGTTCGTGTGCCACAACAACCAGTGGGCGATCTCGGTTCCGGTCGAGTCGCAGACCCGCGTCAAGGAGCTGGTGCGCAAGGCCGATGGCTACGGCGTGCCCGGTGTGCGTGTCGACGGCAACGACGTGCTCGCGGTCTACCAGGCCGTCAAGGGCGCGGCCGACCGCGCGCGCTCGGGCGGGGGACCGACGTTCATCGAGTGCGTGACCTATCGCATGGGCGGCCACTCCTCAAGCGACGATCCCACGCGCTACCGCGACGACGCGATCGTCGAGGAGTGGCGCCGCCGCGATCCGGTGCTGCGATTTCGCCGCTACCTCGAGGGGCGCGGGCTGTGGGACGAGGCGCGCGAGGTGGAGGCTAGGGCGCGCTGGAACGATGCGATCGGCGAGGCGATCAAGGAAGCCGAGGCCATGCCGGCGCCGCTGCCGGAGAGCATGTTCGATGGCGTCTACAAGGACCTGCCCTGGAATCTGCGCGAGCAGCGCGACTGGCTCGCCGGGGAAGGCGGGGACCACGCGAAGGGCGAAGGGAGATTTCCGCTATGAGCATGGTGCCGCCGGATGGAGGGTATCGCCCCGGGCAGTCCCTGCCGCCGCCGTCGGAGGATCCGATGGCCATCGCCGAGCGCCGTGCAGTCGAGGAGCGCGCGCGCGCGATGCGCAAGCTGCTCGACGACCAGGCGCGCCAGAAGCGCTGGACGCGGCGTCTCGTGCTGGCGGCGCTCGTCGCCGGCGCCGCCTACGCCGCGTACCGCTTCCTGCCGCGCGCGGCGACCCATCCCCGGGTCGCTTGGGATCACCGCGTCACGGGCGACACCAAGATCACCGGTCCCTCGATGGGGGTGAGCCCGAACGGCAAGTGGTTCGCGCTGGCGTGGGCCGAGGGGGCGCGCGTCTGGTACCTGCGCGGCTCGAGCGAGCTCGACGGCCAACTCCGGCTCGACGCGGCGGTCCAACTCGCGGACGTCGCGCACCCGTTCGCCGCCTTCGATGAGGATCCGCCGAAGGCCGCGGTCAACAACGACGGCCAGGTGGCGGTCGCGTGGATGACGCGCCCGGCGGAGCGTGACGAGGGCTCGGTGGTCGCGGTCGCGCGTCCCGACCTCAATCGCGATGGCGTGCTCGACATCACGCGCATCGAAGGCGGGGACCCGGCCGGCTTCCTGCTGTGCGAGTCGCTCAACTTCGACGACGACGGCGGCCTGGTCGCGACCTGGATCGACGGCGGCCAGCCCGAGCACTCGAAGGGCGAGCAGGGCACGCTCTCCTGCGCCATCGCCGGCCCGCAGGGCGCATTCCAGACCATGGCCGCGCTCTCCGACAGCGCTTGCTCGTGCTGCCGCACGTCGGTGGCGTGGCTCGGACCGGAGACCTTTGCGGTCGCCTACCGAGGCATCGCCGACGGCAACGTGCGCGACATCCGCTTCGGCGTCCTGGCCGATGAAGGGGTCGACGGCGCCAGCGCAGCGACGTTCACCGGCGACTCGCACACGGTCGTGCGCAACGACGGCTGGGTGATCGAGGGTTGCCCTTCAGAGGGCCCGTCCGTCGCTGCCGCCGGGCAGAACGGCGCCTGGGTCACGTGGTACACGGAGGGAGAACCGCGCGGACTCTACCTGGCCCATCTCGAGCCGCGCCGCGGCGATCGCGGCGTGCGCTGGGAGCGGGTGCAGACGCTGGTGGTCGATCCGGGCAAGGACGCCCGCCATCCCTCGCTCGCGACCCTGTCCTCGGGCCGGCCCGTGGTCATGTTCGAGGGCCCGACGCCTGAAGGCGGCCGCGCCCTCTATGCCCGCGTCATGGGCCGAAAGGGTCTCGCCCCCGCAGTGCGCTTCACGACCGCGACACGCGCCGAACGCCCGACGCCCGTGCGCTGGGGAAGAAACGGCGTGCTGATCGCGTGGCAGGAGAGCGACGAAATGGGACCGCGCCTGGCTCTCGCGGAGTGGAAGGGTCTTTAGGCCACCGGCAGGGCCGCAATGCGCTCGACGTAGTCCGCCGGCAACCCGTGATGCCTGAGCCCGGTCACGATCGTGTCGCGGTAGGCCTTCGACGGCAGCCCTTCGGCCCGCGGGCGGATGACGTAGGTCAGGCACCGCGCG
>JBKJOC010000374.1:0-5617 GCA_046595725.1 Candidatus Eiseniibacteriota bacterium | reverse complement strand
CGCGGAACTCGTCGTGGGGGCCGCCCGGAGCCACGGGCACAGGAACGTCGTCTACGCGGGGGACCTGTCCCGCGCGGAGGCTCTGCTCAGGGAGATGGTGCGCCCCCATGATCTCGTGGTCACGCTCGGTGCCGGCGACGTGGCGAAACTCGGAGACCGGCTTCTCGTTTCCCTCAGGGGAGCCGCGGCGTGACCCGCTCGGCCTACCAGGGACGCGCCATGTGGACGGCGCCACGGCGGCGCCGCGGGCGTCCGCGTCCGGGCCTTGTGGTACTGCTGCTCATGGTCGCGCTGTGCGGCGTCTGGGGAGCACGCAACGCGCTCGCCAGGACGCTGCCCTGGCGGGCGCTGTTCACCGTGCGAACGGTCGAGGTCGAGGGCGAGACCTACCTGAGCGAGGCTGAGGTGCGCACCGCGGCCGGCCTGGCGAAGCCGGTCGACTTCGCGCGCGTCGACCTTGCCCGGGCGACGCAGAGGCTCTCGAAGCTCTCGCGCGTCGAGCAGGCCGAGGTCGTGCGCGCGCTGCCGCGCCGCATCGTGATCCGGATCGTCGAGCGGAAGCCGGTGCTGCTGGTGCGCGCCGGCCGGCTGCTCGAGGCCGATCAACGGGGCGTGATCCTGCCGCCGCTCGCCTCCGGCGTGACGCCGGATGTGCCGCTGGTCGACGGGGTCAGGGTCAGGGATGCGCGCGCCGGCAAGCGCATCACCGACCCCGCGTTCGCCCGCGCTCTGCGCCAGCTCACGGCGCTGATGAACCCGGAGATCGGCCTCGGCCATCCCATCTCCGAGATCGACGTCAGTGACCGGCACTTGACCATCGTCACGCTCGCGCCTGACGGCGTGGACGTGCTGCTTCCCGTCGAGCCGCCCCGCGTGCGCATCCTGTCCGCGCTCAGGGTCGTGCTCGCGGACCTGGCCACGCGGGGCGAGACCGCCTCGCGCATCGACCTCCGGGGCGTGGAGGTCATCGCGGTTCGCCCGATTCCCGCTGCGGCTGCCCCCGCGGACACCGCAGTTGTTCAACCGCACGAAGCAAGGAAGGGGTGAAGGATGGCACAAACCCGCACCTACGTCGGGCTCGACATCGGGACGACGAAGATCTCCGCGATCATCGCGGAAATGGATCCCGAGAGCCGGGAGATCAAGATCGTCGGCGTCGGCAGGAGCCCTTCCGAGGGCCTGCGCCGCGGCGTGGTGGTCAACCTCGAGAAGACGGTGGCGTCGATTGCGCGCGCGGTGGAGGAAGCCGAGCGCATGGCCGGCGTCCAGGTGAAGGGCGTCTATGCCGGCATCGCGGGCGACCACATTCGCTCGATCAACTCGCGCGGCGTGATCGCGGTCTCCCGCCGCGACAACGAGATCTCGCAGGCGGACGTGGACCGGGTGGTCGACGCCGCCAAGGCGGTGGCGATCCCGATGGATCGCGAGATCATCCATGTCATCCCGCAGGAGTTCATCGTCGACGACCAGGACGGCATCAAGGACCCGATCGGCATGTCCGGCGTGCGACTTGAAGCCGAAGTCCACATCATCACCGGCGCGGTGACGTCCGCGAAGAACATCTGCAAGTCGATCTCGCGCGCCGGCCTCAAGGTGCACGATCTCGTGCTCGAACCGCTGGCGAGCTCCCACGCCGTACTGGGCCCGGACGAGCGTGACCTGGGCGTCGTGCTGCTCGACATCGGTGGCGGCACCACCGACGTCGCCGTGTTCCACGAGGGCTCGATCCGGCACACCGCGATCGTCCCCCTGGGCGGTGCGTCGGTGACCAACGACATCGCGATCGGGATGCGCACGCCGATCGACCAGGCCGAGCGCATCAAGATCGAGCACGGCTGCGCGCTGGTCTCGATGGTGGGCGCGCACGAGAAGCTGATTGTCACGGGCGTGGGCGGACGCGGTGACAAGGAGATCCAGCGGGCGCATCTGGCCTCGATGATCGAGCCGCGCATGGAGGAAATCTTCGTGCTCAGCAATCGCGAGGTCCGGAAGAACCACTTTGCCGACCTGCTCGGGGCCGGCGTCGTGCTCACAGGCGGGACTTCGCTCCTGCCTGGAGTGGTGGAGCTGGCCGAGCAGATCTTCGAGATGCCGGTGCGCCGCGGCGTGCCGAGCGGCCTCTCGGGGCTGATGGAAAACGTGCGGGACCCGCGCTATTCGACCGGGGTGGGGCTGATCCTGCACGCGGTGTTGAACGAAGGCGGCGAGGCGATCCATGCCCCGTCGAGCAAGGGCATCTCGATGCCGGGGCCCTTGCGCCGGATTTTCCAGGAACTGTTCTAGTCGCAGCGGCCGTATCACGGGCCCGAGAGCCCAGGGAGGGTGCCATGTTCGAACTCGAAACCGAAATCCAGCCGGCCGCCATGATCAAGGTCATCGGAGTCGGAGGAGCCGGCGGCAACGCCGTCAATCGCATGATCGCCTCGGGTCTCAAGGGCGTGGAATTCCTGATCGCCAACACCGACATCCAGGCCCTCACGGGCTCGATGGCCGGGCGCAAGCTGCAGATCGGGCCGCAGCTGACCAAGGGCCTGGGCTCGGGCGGCGACCCGATGGTCGGCCGCCGGGCGGCCGAGGAGGACGAGTCCGCCATCGCCGACTTCCTGGGCGGCGCGGACATGGTGTTCATCACCGCCGGCATGGGCGGCGGCACGGGCACGGGAGCTGCTCCGGTGGTCGCGCGCATCGCGCGGCAGCTGGGCGCGCTGACGGTCGCGGTGGTATCGCGCCCGTTCGACTTCGAGGGCCGGCGGCGCGGTCGCCAGGCGATCGACGGGCTGGCCGAGCTGCGGGCCGAGGTCGACACGCTGATCGTCATCCCGAACCAGCGCCTGCTCCACGTCGTGGGCAAGGACACGCCGCTGACCGACGCCTTCGCGGTCGCCGACGAGGTGCTGCTCAAGGCGACCAAGGGGATCTCGGACCTGGTGACGGTGCCGGGCCTGGTCAACCTCGACTTCGCCGACGTCAAGTCGATCATGGCGGCGCAGGGCAACGCGCTCATGGGCACCGGCCGCGCAGCCGGCCCGGATCGCGCCTCGCTCGCCGCGCACCAGGCGGTGTCGAGCCCGTTGCTCGAGGACGTCTCGGTCTCGGGAGCGTCCGGCGTGCTGCTCAACATCACCGGTGGCCGCGATCTGACGCTGCACGAGGTCAACGAGGCGTCGACGGTCGTGATCGAGGCCGCGGGCGAGGATGCGAACGTCATCTTCGGCGCAGTGATCGATCCGGCGCTTGACGGGGAGATCGTGATCACGGTGATCGCGACCGGCTTCGGCGCGACGCAGGCGCCGACCGGCCTCCTGGGCGGCGGACACGAGCGCCAGGCGGAGCGGCCGGTGCGCCCGACCACGATGTCCGGAATCCACGGCGGCGGGTTCAATCACTCGCCGGCGCCGTTCCGCGCGCCCGTGGCCGAACCCGAGCCGTCGCTCGCCACGCTCACGCTGTCGGGCGAGGATCCGATGCCTTCGCACGAGGAACTGAAGCGGCCGGCGCCGTGGCGGAGGCAGAACACGACGGTCCGCCGCCCGACCGGCTTCGGCGGTGATCACGACAACATCGACGTGCCCGCGTTCCTGCGCAAGCAGCAGTAGGACCCACGAAGGGGAGGAGCGCCATGGCGTTCTGGTCGGGATTCAGGCGTCTCGGGAAGCACCGGGACTACCAGCGCGGAATCATGCACTACAACCGGGGGGAATACGGGGAGGCCGCGGTCGCCTTCGAGGCTGCGCTGGCTTCGATGTCCGACCCGGCCGACCCGGAGTACAGCCTGGGCGTGTTCTACGCGGCGGAGGCGCGGGCCAATCTCGGGCTCGCGCGCTTCCAGGCGGGGGACGACGCTCGGGCGGAAGAGGACTTCCGGAAGGCGCTCGAGAACAACCCCAACTATCCCGACCTGCACTACTACGTCGCGCTGCTGTGCGAGCGCGGCGGGCGGCCCGGGGAGGCGGCGGCGGCGCTCGAGACGGCGCTGTCGATCCATGCCGACTACCTGGAGGCGCGGCTCCTGTTCGCCGTCGTGCTCGCGCAGCTGGGCGACAACCTGCGGGCGCGCGGCGAGCTCGAGCGCTGCGTCGCGCTGGGCTTCGAGCTGCCGCCCGGGCTGGTGCTCGATCCCGTGGCGCCGCTCGGCCCGCTCGAGTGGCAGGCGCTGCGCACGCGCGCGACCCGACGCACGGAGGCGGCGCGGCAGGTCGCGACCGCAGTCGAGCGTTACGAGCAGGGCAAGAGACCCGAGGCGATCGACGCGCTGCTCAAGGCGACCGCGGCCGAACCGGGCTTCGCCGACGTGCGCTGCCGCCTCGCGACGGTGCTGGCCGAGGAGGGCCGCCACGAGGAGGCAAAGCAGCAGCTCGAGGTCGCCCTGACGATCAATCCGCGCTATGCCGAGGCGCGCACGCGGCTCGGGCTGGCGCTGATGTTCCTCGGGCGGCCGCTCGAGGCAGATCGCGAATTCGCCACCGTCCTGGCGCAGGTCCCCGAGGACGCGGACGTCCATTACTTCCGCGCGGCCGCGCGCTTCACGGTCGGAGATCTCGCCCTGGCGGAGCAGGCGCTCGCAAGCGCGCTCGAGCGCCAGCCGGGCATGGCGCGCGCGCATCGGCTGAAGGGCCTGTGCCTGGTGTCGCGCGGCCGCCACGACGAGGCCCTGGTGGCGCTCGCCCTCGCGCTCGAGGACGGACGCGAGTTGCCGACGGCGGCGGTCGACCTGGGAGTTCTCCTGCTCGAGCGCGGCAAGGCGCGCGAGGCCCAGAAGTCGTTCGAGCGCGCGCTCCACTGGCAGCCTGACCTGCCGGACGTCCATTTCGGACTGGCGCAGGCGCTGGTCGCGGCGGGGGACGTCGAGGCGGCGAGAGCGCGACTCGAGCGCTGTCTCGAACTCGATCCGGCACACGGCCCGGCGCAGTACCGCCTCGGTCAGTACCACCTGAAGAAGGGCCGGGTCGACGAGGCCAAGCGCGCGTTCGAGTCCGCCCTGCGCGCCGTGCCGTACTACGCCGACGTCCACCGCGCCCTGGGCGAGGCCTGCGAGAAGCTCGGCGACCTTGCGGGCGCGGAGGCGGCCTACCGGGACGCGCTCGCGCTCAACGCGAACTTCACGGACGCCCGGGTGGCGCTCGCCGGCGTGCTGGCCCGCCGCGGCGCGACCGAAGCGCGCGATGTCGTGCGCGCGGCCCGCGCCTATGACCCGCTTCATTCGCGGGCGCGGGCGCTGGACGATCGGAGGATGGCCGAGTTGCTGGAAGAAGGCGCGTCCTAGGAGGCGCGCCCCTGGGCGTCGCAAGACGCAGGCGGTCAAGGAGGTCCCAGATGCTGACCCACGATTCGATCGTACGCGCCCTGCGCGCACTCGCCACGGTCTACCTGATGTTCTCGGCGGCCCGGCTGGGGTAGACGCAACCGGCTTGACGAATTCCCCGTAAGGGGGAAGGATCCGCGTGTTCCGGCACATCCCGTGCCGGGTCCGCCGTCCGCTCCGTCCCCCTTCGAAGGAAGTGCCATGCCCGCGATGCACGAAGTCGACTACGAAATCCTCGGTGACGACCTCCAGTTCGTGAAGATCGAGCTCGACCCCGGCGAAGCCGTCGTCGCCGAGGCGGGCGGCATGATGTAC
>JBKJOC010000305.1:0-10778 GCA_046595725.1 Candidatus Eiseniibacteriota bacterium | reverse complement strand
ACCGCGTCGTTCATGACCGTGACGAAGGTGTCGGGCAGCGCGCTGCGGGCGACCTTGATCGTGACCGGCATCTTGAACAGCGGTGCCGCGACCTGGGTCTGCTTGATGAACAGCGTGACGTCGGATTGCCCGGGCGACGGCGGATCGGCGGCCGGGATCGACTGCCACGACCACTGGTAGGTCGGGACCCCGGCGGCGAAGATCCATTGGTCGAAGAACCATGCGAGCGGCTGTCCCGACGCGTCCTCCATGGCGAGCTGGAAGTCGCGCGTGGTCGCGTTGGCATAGCCGTGGCGGGAGCCGTAGAGCGCGAGCCCCGCATAGAACGGCGCGTCGCCCAGCACACGCCGCAGCATGTGGAGCACCGAGCCGCCCTTCTTGTAGATGGTGTTGCCGAAGGTGTAGCCCGAAGGCGGATCGTAGATCGCGTAGCGGAAGTTCGTGTCCGAGTTCAGTGCCGAGGTAAAGTGCTGCGCGATCGCCGAGTCGTACTTCGCCTGGCCGTAGAAATTCTCGACCCACTGCGCTTCGCCGTAGGTCGCGAACCCCTCGTTGAGCCAGATGTCCCGGAAGTCGACGCAGGTCACCCAGTCGCCCCACCACTGATGCGCCAGTTCGTGTGCCCAGATGTACTCATAGAGCTTGTCGCCCCTCAGCAGCGAGCGCCTGAGCGTGGTCATGGTCTGGTGCTCCATGCCACCGGCGCCGAACGGGTCGACGGTGGCCTGGCCGTACTTGTCGAACGGATACGGGGCCCACAGGTTCGAGAATATCGTGACCATCGCGGGCACGTTCGCGTAGTCGGCCTTGGCCTTGAGCGAATCCTCGGGCCACGCCACGTTGATGATCGGGATCGTGCCCGCGTACTGGGTCCACTGCCAGTACTTGGCGACCGCGACGCTCACGAGGTAGGTCGCGATCGGGTGGGTCTCCTGCCAATGCCAGGTGGCGGATCCGGCCGGGCCGAACGTGACGCCCTGGAGGAGGCCGTTCGACCAGCACGAGTTGGTATCGGGCACGGTGGCGTAGAGATCGAGCGTGGCCTTGTCCGAGGGCTGGTCGTAGCACGGCCACCAGTTCTTCGCATCGTTGGGCTCGACCAGCGTGTAGTCGTTGCGCAGGTAGTGATAGAAGCCGGTGGTCGGGAAGCAGCTGTAATCGACCGCGATCGTGAGCGAATCGCCCGGATCGTGCGGCGGGCAGTCCGCGCCCTCGCAAATCGGGACGTTGAGCTTGCCGCCGGCGTAGGTCCACGTGGTCCGGGCGTTGCCGTTGACGCGGACTCCCGCGAACGTCATGCCGATCCCGTCGAAGGTGATCGTGCTGAGGCCCGCGTCGCGCACAGAAAGCGTGGTCGTGACCGTGCCCTGGACGTAGCGCTGGAGGCGGGCGATCTGGACGTCGAGCCGATAGTGGAGCGCATCCCAGGAATGAGTCGAGTCCTTGGCCACGGCAAACGGCTGCGAGGCCAGTCCCTGCTTGGAGTCCGCGCCCGCCCGGCCGGCCTCTTCCATCAGGCGCAGAAGCTCGTCGGGCTCGAGGCGCGGCGGAGCGACTTGCGCCCGGATCGGGGCCGCGGCGATGCACAGGAGAAAGGCGGCGAGCGCGAGCGCAGGGTGCGGGACACGGATGCGGACCAAGAGGATCTCCTCGGGTTACGGGATCGGCCACAAGTGTACCCTGTCGAGGCGGTGCGCCCAACGTGCAGATGGCTCCGCCGGATCTGGATCGGGGACCGCCGTTTCGGCTTGGATTCGCCGGACGCGGAAAGGGTTTGTTCAGAAGAAGTTGGACCTGCCCGGCTGGCGGGGCGCTGTACCCGCGCCGCTGTCCCGCCTATACTGCGGCAGTCGGTCGTACCCGGGCCGCGGAAGGAAAACGAGACCGTCCCCACGTGCGGCTCGGGCATTCACAAGGAGGAAATGATGAAGCGTTTGTTCGCACCGCTGGCCGTGTTGACCCTCGCAGGATTCCTGGTCCTGCCGGGATGCAGCAAGAAGGTGGAGGAGACCGGCGGCACGACCACCGACTCCACGCTGTCTCTGGGCGATCTGCCGGACCAGACTTCCCCGGCGGGCGGCACCTACGCCCCCGGCACCGAGCCGACTCCGGCGCCCGCTCCGGTGGCGACCACTCCGCGCCGCCCCCGGGCGACGACGCCGAGGCCGACCACGCCCAGGCCCGCGCCCACGCCTTCGAATCCGGGCATCCTGGTGCCGAGCGGCACGTCGCTCAGCATGACCATGGACTCCGAGGTGAGCACCAAGGACAAGGTGGTCGGGGACGCGTTCAGCGCGACGCTGGCGAACGACGTCGTGGTTGACGGGCGGGTGGTCTTCCCCGCCGGCTCGCGCGTGTCGGGTCACGTCGCCGAGGCCGAGCGCCCCGGCAAGTCGTCGGGCCGCGGCCGCATGGTGCTGTCCTACGACTCGATCTCGGCCAATGGCAAGACCTACTCGATCGACACCATGGGCGCTGCGATCCAGGGCAAGTCGGGCACCGCAGGCGACGCCACGAAGATCGTGGGCGGCGCGGCGGCGGGCGCGATCCTGGGCAAGGTGCTCGGCGGCAAGGCCGGCACGGGCGCGGCGGTGGGTGCGGCGGCCGGCACGGGCGCGGCGCTTCTCTCGCGCGGACCGGATCCCAAGGTCAAAGCCGGCGAGACCGTGACGATCACGCTCGACCGCTCGGTCACGGTGCGCGTTCCGGCCTGACGTTCTCACGCGGCCAGAATTCTTCGGCGGGGGTCCCTCACGGGGCCCCCGTCGTCGTTGGGGCCGGGGTGCGCGTCGTGGTCCACTCGCGCCACACGGGTGGCCCGTCAGGGACACGTGAGGCGCGGGATTCGTCACACGGGCCCCCGGGGGTTCCACGCCGCCTAGAGTCCAAGTCCTCACCTGACAAGCCGTTTCCACTCGGGCGGGCAGCCCGGGCCTGGTCCCACGAAGGTGGCATGTCGATTGCTCCCCTCTCTTGCGCCGGCCGCCGGGGTCCCAGGGGCCAGGGCTTTCGTTGCGGGTTTCGTACGCCGTTTCTTTCGAATCGAGGGTTTCTCCCATGAAGCACACCAGCGCGATGCTTGCTCCCCTCGCCGGGCTGATTCTCCTGGCCGGTTGCGGGCAGATGAGCCCGACCAACAACAACGTCGACCCGGCGGCCCGCTATGCGGCCGAGCCCGGCGTCCAGAGCTCGGCCCAGGCCATGCCCGACGAGTTCGAGACGTCGACCTACGAGGACGGTACCGAAGCCAAGCCGGACATGACCGATCCGGCGTTTGCCGCGTCCAAGTTCGGAAACCAGACTGAGGCGGCGATCCTGCCGGCATTCTGGTTCCGCCTGATCCGGAGCCACGAGCGCCGCTTCACGATCGAGTTCGAGCACCCCGACACCCTCACCGTCGTCGCGAAGGTCAAGGTGGTCGACCGCCTGCTCGGCACGTTCAACGTGATCACGAAGCCCGAGACCACCGAGGCCGGCATCACCGAGCGCGCGTGGATCAAGAAGCCCCTGGCCGACCGCGGCGTCAGGAATGCCGTGTTCGTGCGCCATCGCATGCGGGGCGACGACCCGGCGCAGGTGACCGAAGACCGCGAAGATGGCTTCCACGACGGCTGGTCGCCGTGGCGCCTGGCGGCGATCTCGAGTCACGAGATCACGTCCGACGGCGGGACGCGCGTCCTTGAGAGCGTCCGGATCCAGGCCGGGACCGTCGACGTGACCATCACCGATCCGCTGGTGCCGGTGCGCCGCGGCGACCTGCCCCGAATCCCGCCGGGAACGCCTGTCCACGTCGTCGCGACCACCTTGGATCCGACGGACGTGCTCGTGCTCTATGCGCGCTGGGGACGCATGCGCATGCGTCCGACCGGCGTGCCGGGCCAGTTCGAGGGGCGCTTCCTGGCCCCGAGCCAGGGCGGCGTGCGCCACATCGCGGTCAACACGCTGTCGCACGGCACGCTCTACGACGACGCGCTGCCCTACGACTCGAAGGCCTGGGGCATCCCGTTCGTGGTGGGAGAGCCGGCGGTGGCGGCCCGGTAACACGACGCCTGAGCGAAGGAAGAAACCCCCCCGGGGAGCGTTCCCGGGGGGTTTCCTGTTGCGCCCTGCGTCCGCGTGTGGAAACTGGGGCGCATGACCGTGAAGACGACACCGCCGCCGATTCCGCTCACCGTGGAGACCATCCCCGAGACCGGGCCCTTGAGCGCCGCCCAGTGCATGACGCTGTGCAGCGGGTGCCAGCGCTGCTGCACCTACGTCGCGGTCGAGGTCGATGCACCCGACGTACCCTGGATGTACGACCAGTACATCTGGCTGCTCTATCACAAGAACATCTGGATGTACGTCGAGAAGGGCAACCACTGGTACGTCCAGTTCGAGACCGTGTGCGAGAAGCTGGGACCGAAGGGCGAGTGCCGCGTGCACGGCGATCATCCCGTGTTGTGCATGGAGTACGACGCGCGCACCTGCGAGCGGCGCGGCGAGCTGTCGGACATCGTCGCGCGCTTCTACGACGGCGCGGACCTGGTGCGCTGGCTTGAGGTCAAGCGGCCCGCGCACCATCGCCGCTACCAGGCGTGGTTCGATTCGGCACACGCGCCGGCGCTCCCGCTGCCGCCCAGACCGGGCGCGAAGCCGGCCCCGCCGGTCGAGCGCCTGCGTTTCGAGATGCCGCCGCCGCCGGTCAGCCCGCTCCTCCTGGCGCGGCCCGGAATGGCCGAGCCCTCGCGCATCGCTTTCAAAAAGGTCTCGGGGGCCAACGGCAATGGCCGCCCCGTCAAGGGCGGCCGCGGTTCCAAGCTTCCGGTGGGGTGATCACGACTTACCAGTCGCTCTCCTCGGCCTCGTGCTGCTGCTGTCCGAAGAGCTTCATCCACTCGCCTGCGTTCTTCTTGGAGACGCCTTCCGGCTTGGCCTCGGCATCCGAGCCCTCGAGCGTGGGCGAGCCGGTCCGGGCGACCTTGTTCTTCCTCTTCCCGCCCCGCTGCGCCGTCTTGCCGCGCTCGATGGCCTCATTGAGCTGCTCCTCGACGCGCTCCTTGAACAGGCTGGCCGCGAACAGGTCCGACAACACGACGGTAGCGTCCTTCGTGCGCGCGTGACGCGCGACCTCGATGTCCGAGGTCACGACCGTGAGGTCCGACATGCGCGGCCCCATCTCGTCGACCATGGTACGGATCACGTCATCGGCCTTGAGCGGCGGCTGGGAGAAGATCACCGTGACCTTGGTCGAGCCGCCGCTCTGGACGGTCTTGCGCGCCTGAGGCGCGACGTCCGCGCCGTCGAACACGATGATGAACTCGATCTGCCCGGTGCCGCCGAGCGCCCACGACAAGAGATTGACCAGCTTGTCGCGCGCCATGGCGAGATTCTGGCGCTCGTCCGGCCGGAAGGCGGGACTGCGCAGGATGACGTTGTAGCCGTCGAGGATGACGGTGCGCATGCGGAGATCAGCCCGCGATGCCGGGGGCGGGGACGGCGTCGCCCACCTTGCCGTCTTCCGTGCGGCCGTGCCGGGCGAAGAATTCGTCGGCGAGGATGGCCATCAGGACCACGTCGTGCCAGTTGCCATGGCGGAAGTGCGCCTGGCGCAGCCGGCCCTCCTCGATGAAGCCGAGGCGGCCGTACGACTTCTGGCCGCGCGCGTTGTACTCGTACACGCGCAGGTGAACCCGGTGAAGGTTCAGCTCCTCGAAGGCGTGGCGCAGCATGAGGAGCGCGGCCTCGGTCCCGAAACCCTTGCCCCATTCCTGGGGGCGCGCGATCGAGATGCCGAGCTCGGCCGAGCGGTTGCGCAGGTCGATGTGCATCAGGCCGACGCTGCCGATGTACTCGTTGTCCGAGGACTCGATCGCGAAACTGGTCGTCTTCGGGTCGTCGTTGCGCATCGCGGCTTCGAGCCACACGCGCTCCTCCTGGAGCGAGCGCGGGCGCATGAAGTTCAGGAAGCGGGTGACCGCCTGGTTGTTGACCATCACGAGGGCATTCTTGAGGTCGTCCTCGCGGAAAGCGCGGAGCCTGACCTTCTTCCCGGGAATCATCGTCCCCCCGTCGCGGTGTGCAGGATCAGTCCCTGATCCCCGACCGCCCAGCCGCGCTGGTCGTCGAGAAAGAACACGTCCTCGAGCCCGTTGCCCGAGAGCGGCGCGACCGTGGGCAGCACCTGCTCGGTCCACGACAGGCCGCCATCCGCCGTATAGAGCACGACCGGCAACGCGAGGTCGGGGCGCTTTCCGGCGGCCCACGCCGAACCGGGCGCGGGGCTCTGGGGCGACCACGAGACCGCCTTGAAGTTCGCGAACGGCAGGGGCGGCGGCGCGAGCTGCCAGCGCGCGCTGTCGCCGCTGGCGAAGGTCTCGAGGACGCGATTGTTCGTGCCCACCGCGATGGCGTCGGCCTTGCCGCGCTGGGAAACCCCGAACAGCGGATCGACCGTCACGAACGGCGTCACCAGCCGCCAGGTCTGCCCGAAATCGCGCGTCGAGAGGATCGTGCCCCCCGCCCCCACCACCCAGCCGAAACCGTAGGGATCGGGCGCGGGATTGCCGCCCAGCGTGTAGCGCGTGAAGGAGACGCGCTCGAGGTTCGCCGTCGTGGGGACGGGCAACACGCGCGTCCACGTCGATCCCGCGTTGATGGTGCGCAGGATCACGCCATTGTTGCCGACGATCCAGCCGCGCACGGTGTCCTGGAAGAAGACGTCGTTGAGCCCGTCCGAGGTGGGAATGTTCGTCAGCGCGGTCCAGCTCACGCCGCCGTTGACCGTGCGCAGGACGCGCCCGAGCGAGCCCACCGCCACGCCGATCGTGGGCGAGATGAACGCCACCGCGTTGAGCGTGTAGCCGGTGGAATTGGACGACTGGAGCGCCCAGGTCCGGCCCGCGTTGGCGGTGTGCAGGATGGTGCCGAGGTCGCCCACGATCCAGCCCTCGCGCGCATTGTAGAAGTGGACGCCGCGAAGGTTCTGTACGGTCGAGGCGCCCGCGCTCTGGTCAATCCAGCCGTAGCCCGGAAAGACCGTGACCGTGAGTGTGTTCGAAACCACGCCCCCGCCCGAGGCGCGCACCTGGACGTCGCCCTCGCTCACGCCGGTCGCGACGCCGGCGTTGTTGATGCTGGCGATGGCGGGCGCGCTCGTGATGAACGTCAACTGTGGGGAGGCCACGGGATTGCCGCCGGTGTCGATCACCGTCGCGCTGAACCCGCCAGTCTGCCCGACCAGGATGGTGTCGGGGCCGGTAATGACGATCGACGTATAGGTCGGCGCCGGGCCCGAGGGCGTGTCGTTGTTCGAGCAACCCGCGAACACCGCACAGGCCAGAGCGATGGCAAACATGAATCGAAGAATGGAAGGCATCGGGCTCCTCGACACGGCCGGGGGGACACGGGAACCGCTCACCACGCGGGTTCCAGCATACCCCAATCCGGATATGCTACGCTGCCCTTCGATGAGCGCGCCACCGGTGGTACGCGTCACCTCCCTTTCCAAGTCGTACGGCAGCTTCGCGGCGGTCTCGGACGTTACCTTCGAGGTCGCGCACGGCGAGGTCTTCGCGCTGTTGGGCCCCAACGGGGCTGGCAAGACCACGATGATCCGCATGCTGATGGACATCACGCGTCCGGACAGCGGGACTGTCGAGGTGTTCGGCCAGAAGGTCGACGGCAGCATCAAGGCCCGGGTGGGCTACCTGCCCGAGGAGCGCGGCCTCTACAAGCGCTCCCAGGTCGGCGAACTGCTCGCCTATTACGCGCAGCTCAAGGGCCGCACGGCTGCCGACGCGCGCGAGCTTGCGGCCACGCTCCTGGCACGTCTCGAGCTGGCGCCCTGGGCCAAGAAGAAAGTCACCGACCTCTCCAAGGGCATGCAGCAGAAGCTCCAGTTCATGACCGCTCTGATCGGCAATCCGGAGCTGCTGGTGCTCGACGAGCCGTTCTCGGGGCTCGACCCGGTCAACGCCCGGCTGTTCGAGGATGTCATCCACGAGCGCCGCCGGGAAGGCGCGACGATCCTGCTGTCGACCCACCAGATGAACAAGGTCGAGGAGTTGTGCGACCGCGCGGTCATGATCCACCACGGTCGACGCGTGCTCTACGGCCCGATCCGCCAATTGATGCGCGAGCATTCGGACGATTCGGTCCTGGTGCGCACCAATGCCGACCTGGCGCAGGCGCCCGGCGCGGCGCGGCTCGCGCCGGAGAATGGCGCGGTGCGCGTTTACTTCCAGCCCGGCTACGGCCCCGCCGAGCTCATGTCCTGGCTGGCCGCACAGCGCGCCGACGTCGAGGAGTTTCGCCACATGGTCACGCCGCTTGAGGACGTGTTCGTGCGCGTCGTCCAGGAGGCCGGCGGCACCGCCCGCTCGAGCGAGGAAACCGCCACCTCGGCCGCGCTCACCGTGGGCGCGGAGAGACGGCGATGAGCCTCGACCTCAAGCGCGTGCGCACGATCGCGCTGCGCGAGTTCCTGACCACGGTCAAGCGCAAGGGCTTCATCCTGACGCTCATCCTGATGCCGCTCTACGGAATGTTCGCGACCGCGATGGGCTTCCTGCCCACGCTGCTCGCCCGCCGCTCGACGCAATCGCGCGTCGTCGCCGTGGTCGACCCGTCGCGCGTGCTGGGCATCGCGGCCGGCAGGGAGGAGCGCATGGACAGCGAGTACACCGCGCGCTTCTTCGGCACGATCGAAGAGGCCAAGGTGGCGTTCCAGAACGGTTCGGTCCGCTCGATCCTGCGCCTCGATCCCGAGTACCTGTCGAATGGCCAGACCACGCAATTTCGGCACCCGGGTGGCCTCCTGACCTCGCGCCGGGTGGGTCCGCCGTTCGGGGACTTCATGCGAACCCGGCTGCTCGCCACACGAGTCGACTCCACCGTCTCCTCGCGCGTGATCGATCCGCTGGCCGACAGCATCTACGTCGCGACCCCGGCGGGCGGCTTCGAGCGCGAGAACTTTCAGCGCAGGCTCCTGCTCCTGGTCGTGCCGCTGGTCTTCGGCTTCATCCTCGCGGTCGGGATCTTCACCGCCGGCAGCTACCTGCTGCAGGGGCTCGGTGAGGAGAAGGAATCGCGCATCCTCGAGTCGCTGCTGGCCATTGTGACGCCCGATGAGTTGCTTGCCGGCAAGCTGCTGGGCCTCGGTTCGGCCGCGCTGGTGCTGGTCCTGATCTGGGGCGGCCTCGGCAGCCTCTCGCTCGCCTCTCAGGGCGGAAACCTGACGCTCGCGCCTTCGACCTACCCGGTCGCGGTGTTCTACTTCCTGGTGGGGTACTTCTTCTTCGCCAGCTTCATGCTGGGCATTGGCTCGCTGCTCTCGACCTACCAGGAGGCGAACCAGTGGGCGGCGATGATCAGCTTGAGCGCGATGTTCCCGTTCTTCATGCTGAGCGCGATCGTCGACCAGCCGAACGGCCCGCTTGCCGTGGTGCTCTCGATCTTCCCATGGACCGCGCCCGTCACCATGATGATGCGCCTGCCCTCGGGAGGCGTGCCGCTGTATCAACTCCTGCTCTCGATGTCGCTCCTCCTGATCAGCACCATCGTCATGCTGAGGCTCGCGGCGCGAGTCTTCCGGATCGGCCTCCTGCTCTACGGCAAGACGCCAAACCTGCCTGAGATCCTGCGCTGGGCCCGCACCGCGTGAGCGAACCGGCGCCGACGCCGGCGCCGGCCCCCTGGTCGGTCTTCGCCGCAGTCGCCCTGGGGACGTTCATGGCGACGCTCGATTCGAGCATCGTCAACGTCGCGCTCCCCACTCTCGCCACCAGCTTCCATGCCTCGGTGACCCAGATCGAGTGGGTCTCGCTCGCCTACGTGCTCACGATCACCGGATTGCTGCTGCCGTTCGGCCGCCTGGGCGACGCGCTCGGGCGACGGCGCGTCTTCCTCTGGGGACTCGGGCTGTTCACGCTCGGCTCCCTGGCGTGTGCGTTCGCGGTGTCGGCCAAGACGCTGGTCGGCGCGCGCATCCTGCAGGGCGTGGGCGCGAGCATGATCTCGGCCAACAGCGTCGCCCTCATCACCGCGGCGTTCCCGCGCGCGATGCGCGGCCGCGCGCTCGGCATGGTCGGCGCGGTGGTCGGCCTCGGGCTCACGGTCGGGCCGCCACTGGGGGGATTCCTGATCTCCTGGCTCGGCTGGTCGTCGATCTTCCTCGTCAACCTGCCGATCGGCGTGTTCGGCATGCTCTACGCGCGCGCGGTCCTGGCGAAGGATCCTGTGACGGCGGCAGCGCGTCCGCCGTTCGACTTCGCGGGCGCGCTGCTCGCGCTCGTCGCGCTGGGGATCATGACGCTGGTGCTCTCGCGCGGCGCGGCCTGGGGCTGGACCTCGGCCTTGACCCTTGGCTGCGCGCTGGCCGCGATGGCGGCGCTGGCGGCTTTTATCGTGATCGAGCGCCGGGTGGCCGATCCGCTGGTCGACTTCGCGTTTTTCAGGGATCCCGCGTTCCGGGTGCCGATGCTGTCGCTCTTCCTCTCGTTCGTCGCACTGTTCGCGTCGATCTTCCTGGTGCCGTTCTACCTCCAGCGGATCGCGGGCATGTCGCCCGACCAGGTCGGGCGGGTGCTGGTCGTCATTCCGCTGCTGCTGCTGATGGTCTCCCCGCTCTCGGGGGCGCTGTCCGACCGCGTGGGCTCGCGCCTGCTGGCGGTGTCCGGCCTGGCGACGACCAGCGCCGGGCTCGCGATGCTGGCGGTGATGATCGGGCGGGCCGGCGACCGGCCGCTCGGCACGGGCGCGATCGTCGGCGGCCTGATCGTGGTGGGCCTGGGGCAGGG
>JBKJOC010000321.1:0-3724 GCA_046595725.1 Candidatus Eiseniibacteriota bacterium | reverse complement strand
GCCGATGACCCAGCCGTAGAGCAGCGTGAAGGCGAGCAGGACGCCGATGGCGTCGATCACGATCGGGACCAGGCGGTGCGCCGTGTCGCCCGCGGGGAACGCGGTGACCTGGAGGCGGATCGCCACCAGGGCGGTGAGCACGAGCCCGGTCATCTTGCCCGGGACGGTGGAATGGATCCGGACCGGACCGTGCGTCACGTAGAGGTAGGTGCCGCCCACCAGCAGCATGACCATGCGCAGGGCCGCGAGCAGGAACAGGAGGATCGGCACGAGCCCGCCGATCCAGAGCCCGACGAACAGCCAGAAGTTGCACAGGATGTCGACCAGGGGATCGAGGATCGCGCCCAGCCGCGTCTCCTGGTGGAAGTGGCGCGCCACCCAGCCGTCGAGCACGTCGCTCACGATCGCGCAGGCGAAGACCGCGAAGCCCAGCCGGTAACGCCCGCCCATCATCGCGACCAGGAACGCGGGCACCAGGCCGACGCGGGCGAGCGTGATCACCGTCGGCCAGCCGATGGCATCGAGCAGGGTGCCGTCCGGGGCGCGGATCAGGTCGACGTGGAGCAGGGTGAGCCCGATCATCGGGAACAATCCGAGCGCGGTCCAGGTGAACATCCGGCGCGCCAGCAGCGCGTCCCCGAACAGCGCGACCAGCACCGAGCCGGCCACGGTCAGCATGAACAGGAGGAGTCCGACGTTGAGGATCGAGCGCACCGCCGCCGGGTTCGCGAGCGCGCGCTCGCGGGCGAAGGCGAACGCCTTTTGCACGTAACGCACCCAGGCCGCCACGGAATAGCGGTCGCGCCGCAACTCGACCAGGTGGTGTTCGACGAACATGGGGACCTCGAGCAGGGGCGTTGCGGTCGCCGGGGTGCATCAGCCTATCACACGCGCCCGCGCAGCGCCGCCTGCGCCGCTGCGAGTCGCGCGATCGGCACCCGGAACGGTGAGCAGGAAACGTAGTCGAGGCCGGCCTCGTGGCAGAACTCGATCGAGGACGGCTCGCCGCCGTGCTCGCCGCAGATGCCGATCTTGAGGTCAAGGCGCGCCGCGCGACCCTCGTCGACCGCCAGGCGCACCAGCCGCCCCACCCCCGTGACGTCGATGGCGACGAAAGGATCGGCCGGCAGGATCCCGCTCTCGACGTAGATCGGCAGGAACTTGCCGCTGTCGTCGCGCGAATAGCCAAACGTCATCTGCGTCAGGTCATTGGTGCCGAACGAGAAGAAATCCGCCGCCAGCGCGATCTCCCCCGCGGTGAGCGCCGCTCGCGGCACCTCGATCATGGTCCCGACCAGGTAGGGCACGCGCGCGCCCGCCTTCTTGAACACGGCCTCGGCGGTGGCGTGCACCAGCTCGACCTGGCGCGACAGCTCGTTCACATGGCCGACCAGCGGAATCATGATCTCGGGCAACACCCTCTTGCCCTTTTTGGTCACCGCCGCCGCGGCCTCGAGGATGGCGCGCACCTGCATCGCGGTGACTTCGGGATAGGTGATCCCGAGCCGGCAGCCGCGATGACCGAGCATGGGATTGAACTCGTGCAGTTCCTCGACCCGCTCGAGCAGCCGCTGTCGCGCCCGGAGCCGCCGTGTGAGCGCGATCATCGAGGGCGCCTTTGCCGCGGCCAGGCCGCGCCGGTCGACCTGGGGCCGGCGCCTCCGGTCGGGCTTGCCTTCCTTCCGCGTGCCCTCGAACCCGGCATTCAGGATCGCGATCTGGCCCTTGAGCTCGCTGACCTCGCGGATGAGCGTCTCGCGCTTCGGCAGGAACTCGTGAAGCGGCGGGTCGAGCGTACGGATCGTGACACCGAAGCCGTCCATGACCTCGAACAGGCCCTTGAAGTCCGAGCGCTGGAACGGCAGCAGCGTCGCGATCGCGCCCTCGTAGCGGCGCCGCGCAACGGCCAGCTCACGGGCGAGGCGCTTCGACTCCCCGGCGCGGGCGGCGCGCTCGCGCCCCTTGCCCGCGCGTTCGAGCTCCCTCCGCGCGGCGGCGTGCGCGCGCTCCAAGGCGCGCGTCTCGCTGGCGGCGAAGATCATCTCGACCACGACCGGGAGGCGCTCCTCGGCGAAGAACATGTGCTCGGTGCGGCACAGGCCGATCCCCTCGGCGCCGAACTCGCGCGCCTTCTTCGCGTCCTTGGGCACGTCCGCGTTGGCCCGCACCTTGAGCCGACGCACGTCGTCCGCCCACGACAGGAAGCGCGCGAACTCGGGCGTCAAGGCGGGCTCGAGCGTCGGCACCGCACCCTCGAACACCAGCCCGCGCGCGCCATCGAGCGAGATCACGTCGCCCTGCGAGATCACCCGCCCGCCCACGGTGAAGCACTTGCCGCGCTCGTCGACGTGCACTTCGGACGCGCCGGCAACGCAGCACTTGCCCATCCCGCGCGCCACCACCGCCGCGTGCGACGTGCTACCGCCGGTGGCAGTCAGGATGCCCTGCGCCGCGACCATGCCGTGGATGTCGTCGGGCACGGTCTCGCGCCGCACCAGCACGACCTGCTCGCCCTTGGCGGCCCACTTCTCGGCATCGTCGGCGGTGAACACGGCGCGCCCGACGGCCGCGCCCGGCGAGGCGGCGAGGCCGACCGCGATCGGCCGCGCCCTGGCGTCGGGGTCGACCCGGCGGTGGAGCAACTGCTCGAGACTCTCGGGCGCGACGCGCAGGATCGCCTCGTCCCTGCTGATCAGCCCCTCGTCCACCATGTCGACCGCGATCTTGACCGCGGCCGCGCCCGCGCGCTTGCCCGCGCGCGTCTGGAGCAGGAACAGCTCGCCTTCCTGGATCGTGAACTCGAAGTCCTGGACGTCCTTGTAGTGGGTCTCGAGTCGACGCGTGATCTCGCGCAGCTGCCGGTAGGCCTGCGGCAGGTCCCGCTCCAGGTCCTGGATCGGGTGGGGCGTCCTGATCCCGGCGACCACGTCCTCGCCCTGCGCATTGGTCAGGTACTCGCCATAGAAACGGTTCTCGCCCGTCGACGGATCGCGCGTGAAGCCCACGCCCGTGGCCGAGGTCTCGCCGAGGTTGCCGAACACCATCGCCTGCACCGTCACCGCCGTCCCCAGGTCGTGCGGGATCCTGGCGAGGCCGCGGTAGGTCATCGCGCGATCGCTCATCCAGGAGCGGAACACCGCGTCGCGCGCCAGTCTCAACTGCGTCAGCGGATCCTGCGGGAAATCGCGGCCCGACAGGCGGCGGATGATGCGCTTGAACGTGACGACCAGCGCCTTGAGGTCCGCCGCCGCGAGGTCGGCGTCGGTCCGCGCCCGCCGCTTCTTTCGCAGTTCCGCCAGCGGACGCTCGAACTCGTTCTTGTCGATGTCGAGCACGACCGCGCCGAACATCGCGAGGAAACGCCGGTAGCAGTCCCAGGCGAAGCGCGGATTCTCGGTCCGCACCGCCAGTCCGGTCACCGCTTGGTCGTTGAGCCCCAGGTTCAGGATCGTGTCCATCATCCCGGGCATCGAGATCGCCGCGCCCGAGCGCACGGAGACCAGCAGCGGGTCGCTGGGATCCCCCAGCCGCTTCCCGATCGCCTGCTCGAGCACGGTGAGCGCGGCCTGCTGACCGTCCTCGAACCCGTCGGGCAGCAACTGCTGGTGCGCGTAGTAGAAGCGGCAGGCCTCGGTCGTGATCGTGAAGCCCGGGGGCACGGGGATCCCGGCGCGCGTCATATCGGCGAGCCCGGCGCCCTTGCCGCCCAGGAGATCGGGGCGCT
>JBKJOC010000231.1:0-3559 GCA_046595725.1 Candidatus Eiseniibacteriota bacterium | reverse complement strand
AAGGATCGACCATCCACTCGGTCCGATCCCATTGATAGAGCACGATCCGCTGAGGCACCGTCACCCCTATTCCAAGAAGCCGCAATTTACCATTTGACTGTGTTTCAAGGCGGGGGAATGCAATGAAGTGATTGCCGATTTGCAGGGTGTCCACATCAGTCCAACTTCGTCCGAGGGGCAAAGCCAAAGTTGGTGGAGCCTGAAAGAACACTCCCAGAAGCAAGATTGTCGCAAGTAGGCGCACTGTGATCAAGGCAGGGAGTTCCGATGGGGCACGCATCGATCTCTCCAATCGGCAGTCACCAACATCTGTTCCACCATCGCGACAAATTAGCTTGACAGAGTAGGGGGGGGGGGGTCTACAAAGATCTGCGACTCCTTGTTCCCCACTTCTCCTCGCGACAACACACGCCTGTGCGGAGGAATGCATGCCTCGGCCGCCGTTCGCCATGAGCGCCGGTATTTGCGCGCTCCTGCTCGTTTCGTTTCTTCCTTTGGGGGCGCTCGCATGCGGGGTTGGCATTTCCACGGCCCCGGACTCGGTGGGTTTGGATCTTCCCGTGGTCCAGTACGACGCCTTTCTTACTCGTCGTCCTGGGACGCCGGGGGAACGGCAGCATAGGGATCTCGAATTCAGCTGGGATCAGCTCTATGCGCGGGACGCCACAGGCCTGAGTGCCGCGACCGTGACGGCGCTGGCACAACTCGGCCGGGCCATGACGGACTCCGTCTCCAATCCTTACAACGCTCCCTACCCCGACTTCTGGCTCATCTACGGGTATTTCCGGAACCAGGGTGCGAACTACAATCCATTTAATATGGCCGACATCACTTCCGTTCGCGTGGGATTGTCGGTCCTGACAATGAATGATCCAGATCGCGATCGCAGCCACGTCGATGCCTACATTCGAAAGCCCGGAAACGGCGCCTCTGCGGGGCACTACAGTTCGATATTCACCACCGCGAGCGAGGATACGAGCAGCGGCTGGACCGTGCCCCGCCATGGCAATTCGCTCGACTTCCTGGGGCCGGCGGAAGCATCGCTCAACGACCTGTCGTGGACGGCGCCGAGCTCGCCCCTGGTGTGGTTGTTCAATCACGAATTCCAGCATTCCTTGCCGGATCAAGAACAGGTAGGCTGGTCGACGGAAATGTTCTCCGGCGCCGCGGAGGTGATTGGTGGTGTCCCATCGAACGGAGCGGCAGTCGCTGAGACGCCGTACACGTGGTCCCTCCTCGGCATCAACGATGCACCAGGCAACAAGTGCACGAACCCTTCCCAGGCGCTCGGGTCGAATTATGCCGCACGCCGAATGTTTGCCTCCTATTTGGCATTCAATTTTCGCGGGAGCGATACCACGGCGGCCCTGCCTCCGACCCTCGGTGGGACCACCGGCTTCGGGGACGACCTCCTCTACAAGTGGGCGCACACGGGAAACGGCAGCGCGACCGCGGGAAGACAGTTCGAAGATCTCCGGACTCTGCTCAAAACTCATACCAGCTATGTCGCGAAAATCGACACGCTCGGCATCCCGTTCACGTTGCTCGACGAGAACGACCTCCTGCAGCTCCTGCATCACAACTTCAGGGTCGCGAACTATGTCAATGCCCCACAGCTTCGAGATGGACGCTACGGCTATCCGCCTCAATTCGGGTTTGCCCCGTCCAACTTGAGAGCCTGGCAGTCGTTCGATGGCTGCCCGAATGACGACGTTGTCGCGATTCCGCCGAAGCTTTCACTTTCTCACCACTGGCGCGATCGAGAGGTTACGCGCTCCGGCGTTCGACTCTCGGATGGCGGCCAGTACTCCCATCCCATGGTCCTCCAGCCCTATGGCGCGGAATACTGGATCACCCGCAGCGTCGACCTGAAATCCTACAACCAGAATCTCATCGTCTCGGTCGCGGCCGAGAACTCGGATCCCCTCGGCTGCGGCGGCCCCGCTGATCCGAGCAGCCGGCTCGTGGCCTCGGTGGCGACGTTCAGCAACCAGTCGGACAGCCTGTGGCGGCATCCGGAGTGGGTGCAGGAGGTGCTCAACCCGCACTGGGTCGACGTCGACAGCCTCGCCGGCGAGCTTCAGTTCCAGATCGGCGACTTCGGAAATCCGTTCGCCTCCACCCCCCGGGTTGCAGCGTTGACGACGGTGACGCTGGGCGATGGGGCGCTGTCGACGCCGGCGGGTCGGGCGGGCTCTTCGCTGTCCACGCCCATCCGCTACCGCGTGTCCTACGATCTCGCGACCGCACCATTTCCCCAGCCCTTCAAGAATCCCCTACCCTCGAAGCTCAAGCTGGTGGCGAACGTCGCCAAGTCCGACGAATTCCCGAGCTGGTCGCCCTCGGGCAAGGACCTTGTCTACCAGAGCAGCCTGAGCGGCGCCTTCAGCCAGATCTATCGGCGGTACTTCGCCCGGGACAGCCTGAACCAGGCGCAAGTGCCGCTTCATGCGGCGTCGGCAAATCAGTACCGGCCGGATTGGTCTCCGCGCGGCGACTGGATCGTCTTCGAACAGGACTCGGCGGGTGCCGGCTGCGATTTGTGGATGAAGAACATCGTGACCAATGAACTCCGCAGGCTGACATCGAGCCCGGACTTCGAGATCAATGCGGTCTTCCAGCCCAACGGGCAGGGCTTGGCCTATGTGAGGACGCAACCGATGGCGGGGGGTGGAACGCTACGATTCGAACTGCGCTTCCGGGACTTGCGCTCCGGCCTTGACTCCGCTCTGGTCGCCCCCGGGAACACGGCGACGATCTACTCGCCGCGCTGGAACCTCGATGGATCACGACTCTATTTCACGCGCAACGACACGCTTTACTCGGTTCAGATTCCGGGAGGAATCGTCCTGGCCGAAGGCGTGAATCTCGGCGCCTTGCGTGGCACGACGCTCGACGTGCCCAAGGCTGCGGGGCCTTTCGTCGTCGAGGAAGCCGGGAGCACCTCCGCCCCTTCGGCTTGCCCTGAAGCCTATCGCAGGATCACGGTAAGGGCGACGCGCGACGGCGGCGACTCGAGGGTAAGATACTTCCAGACCGGAAGGCACTTCTTCAACCCGCGGATTTCGCTCGACGGAACCCGCGTGGCTTTTGCATCGGATGAGACTGTCGCGGGAGATCACGATATCTCGGTCGGGATTCTCACCTATGATCATCCGCCTCTGATGAGCAGCGCCGTCAAGGATGCCGAAGTCATCGTCGGCCACGCCATCTACATCAATCTGGCGGCGACCGACCCGATCGATGATGACATGGTGCGTTACACGGCAGGTTACATGCCTCCGGGGGGGAGCCTCACCGGCTCCCTGTTCAGCTATGGCAGCGCGCAGGTCCCGGGGCCGGATTCGTCCTATTACTGCGTGTTTGTCGCCTATGATTCCGCGGGAGCGCAGGACTACCGCGTGGTTCGAATTCGCGTCAAGCCGGAGCCGATTGGCGGAGGTGGGTGTCCGGTCGCCGACGTCCTGACCGCGAAGGGTTGGACGCAGGAGAACTCGATTTCCGTCCGCTCCCTCGACGGCGGCCTCGCAGAAGACGTGTACCCGATCTCCGGTGTCCC
>JBKJOC010000188.1:0-7724 GCA_046595725.1 Candidatus Eiseniibacteriota bacterium | reverse complement strand
CTCGGGCGAGATCGAGCGCAGGTAATTGAGGATGTCCCGGTGATCGTCCTTGGAATCGATCACCAGTTCCTCGACGTCCTCGGTGAAGAGGTCGCGGATCAGGCCGGTGGTGAGCTCGAGTTCGCGATGGATCAAGGACGGCGCGCGCGAGGTGTGGGTCTTCTTCTCGATCTTCTCCCACAGCCGGATCAGGTACTTGACGTCGTTGGCGAACTCCTTCTCGCCCTTGCCATCCCCCGCCGTCCGGACGATCAGTCCCGCGCCCTTGGGCCGGTGCTCCGCGACCAGCTGCTTGAGGCGCGAGCGCTCCGAGCGGTCCTCGATGCGGCGCGAGACGCCGGAATGGTCCACGCCCGGCATGAAGACGGTGAAGCGGCCCGGCAGGGAGACCTGCTGGGTGACGCGCGGTCCCTTGGTCCCGATCGACTCCTTGGTGACCTGGACGACGATCTCCTGGCCCTTCTTGAGGTGGTCCTCGATCTTGGGGACGGGCCGGCGCGAGCGGCGACCGCCGCCGCCGCCCTTGGCCGGGGCGTCGTCGTCCTCGGCCTCGAAGTCGTCGGGGTCGGTGTTCTCGGCGAGATCCGAGGCATGCAGGAAGGCGGTCTTGGGCAGGCCGATCTCGACGAAGGCCGCCTGCATTCCAGGCAGCACCGCGTTCACGCGACCCTTGTAGATGTCCCCGACGTGCCGCCTCTTGTCTCCGCGCTCGACGAGGAGCTCAACCAGCTCGTTCTCCTCGAGGATCGCGATGCGTGTCTCGTGTGGATCGGCATTGATGACGATGCGTTTCCGCATGCTTTACCCGGTTGCGCGGCTTGCCTCCTGGGCTCCCACCGCACTCTGTAACAGGTCGAAAGGACTCAGACGTTCCTCTCCCTGGACCTTGTCGATGCCGGTGCGCTCGATCTCCAGCAGGCGGACATCCGCCTCGGGGAACATGAGATGCACGAGCTCGTCCGGGCGCGCCTGGGCGCGTGGGGTGAAGCGGATTCCCACGTCGAGCGCCCGCGCGCCGGGCAGCGGCACGAGGCTCTCGAGCGACGGGCGGGCGTCGAATTCCTTCACGCCCTCCCCGCCCTGGCGACGGACGACCAGCGTGGTCGCCCCCAACAGGTCCGAAATGCCTTCGAGGAGGAGGTCCTCGAACGCCGAAGGAGAGACCCCGCCGGACTCGAGAAACGAGTCCGTGAAGCGGACGCGGCAGGTCGCATGATCCACCGCGGCCATGAGCGAGGTCGTCTTGAAGAGAATGGGCCGCCAGCCCGTCACCTTGAGACCGGGCGGCAGCAGGGCATTGAGCACGTCCTCGAGATCCACCGCGGGGGGGCGAGAGAATTCGAGGTCGAGGTATTCGGCAATCGACGTCGAGCCCACCGGCAGCGGCGGGCCGAACGCAAGCTTGAGATGCGGCCTGAAACCCTGGGTCATGGCAAGCGGGAGACCGCTTCGCCGAAGCGTACGTTCCCACGCGCGCAGCAGTTCGAGGTGCGAGATGAACCGCAGTTCCTTGCCCTTGGTGTAGCGCAGGCGGAATCGGGTGCCCAGCGCGAGACTCGCCGCGAGCGACGTCCTCTTGGGACGCCGCCCGTAGAGAGCCACGGGCGCAGACACGTACTTCGGGGCGACGTACGACTCCTCGGGCGCGCCGGGGCGGCGGCCGGTCGGAGACAGGCGATCCGGGCAGTTGTCGATTCCGCAGGCATGGCAGAACGCGAGGCGGCAATCCACCGTCACCTGCGCCGCATGCGCCTTCTGGCGCTCCTTCAACAGGAACTTGCGCGTCACCGGCGACTCGATGTGTTCCCACGGCTGGGGAACCTCCGGGTCGCGTGCCGCGAGGTAGGATGCCGCGTCGACCTCGAGGTCATGGAACACGCCCATCCAGGTCTCGTACTGCAGGTGCTCGGTCCAGCCGTCGAAGCGGGCGCCGCGGCGCCACGCTTCCTCCACCGCCTTGCCGAGTCGGCGATCGCCGCGCGAGAACACGCCTTCGAGGAACGCGGTCTCCGAGTCGCGCCACTTGAGCACGACCGGCGAGCCCTTCACCGCCGTGCGCAGGATGCGTACCTTTTCCTCGACCAGGCGGCTCTCGTCCTGCGCCTCCCACTGGAACGGGGTCTGCACCTTGGGCACGTGGGGCGAGATCGAGACTGTCACCGTGAAGCGGCCGTGCGCATGCTTCTTGCCAACCGACAGCGCCTTTTTCGCCAGGTCGACGATGCCGACCAGGTCCTCCGGACGCTCGCCCGGGAGGCCGATCATGAAATAGAGCTTGGCGCCCGAGTAGCCCTGGCGGGCCGCGATCTCGATCGACTCGAGCAGCTCCTCCTCGCACACGCCCTTGTTGATGACGTCGCGCATGCGCTGGGAACCGGCCTCGGGCGCGAGCGTGATGTGCGGCTTCTTGCCCTCGGTCATGGTCTTCGCCAGGCTCTCCGGCAGCGTGCCCGGGCGCGTCGACGGCAGCGAGAGCGAGACCGGCGACGTGCCACACAGGTTCTTCGTGATCTTGTCCACCGCCTCGACGATCTCGGTGTGGTCGGTGGTCGAGAGCGAGAGCAGCGAGACCTCGTCATAGCCGGTCTGCTTCAGGCCCTCGATGACCTCGGACACGATCTGGTCGGGCGCCTTCTGGCGGACCGGGCGGTTGATCATCCCGGCCTGGCAGAAGCGGCAGCCGCGGGTACAGCCGCGCATGACCTCGACGGCAAGCCGGTCGTGCGTGATCTCGGACAGGGAGACCATGGGCTTGTCCGGATAGTGCTCGGGTTTGAGCGACTCGACCCAGACCGAGCGCACGACCTCGGGCCAGCCTGCCTTCGCACGCGGGCAGAGAAAGCCAAGCGCGTTCGGCACCAGGTCGTAGCCGGCCGGAACGTAGATGCCCGGCAGCTTCGCCAGCCGCCTGAGCAGGGACGCGCGGTCACCGAAGCCCTTGCGCCAGGCCTTGACCTCGTCGACCACCAGCCCCGTGACCTCCTCGCCGTCGCCCACCAGGAAGGCGTCGAAGAACGGGCTCATGGGTTCGGGGTTGAACGCCGCGTGCCCCCCGCCCAGGACGAACGGGTCGCGTTCCCCCCGAGCCTCGGCGTGGAGCGGGATGCCGCCCAAGTCGAGCATGTTGAGCACGTTGGTGAAGTGCAGCTCGTACTGGAGCGAGATCCCGATCAGATCGAATCCCGAGAGCGGCTGCTGGGACTCGAGGGAGAACAGGCGCTGACCGCTGTCGCGCAGCACGGCCTCGGCGTCCGGCCAGGGCGCGAAGCAGAACTCGGCGGCAGTGTCGGGGCGGCGGTTCAGGATGTGGTGGAGGATGCGCAGTCCGACGTGCGACATGCCGATCTCGTAGGCGTCAGCGAGCACCAGGCACACCTTGACGTCGACGCTTTCGAGCGGTTTTCTGGGCGCGTGCAGCGCGTTTCCGAGATAGCGGTTGGGCCGCGACACGCGCGACAGAAGCGCCGGGCTCTCGAGAGCCGTACGGTCCAAGGATGCACCTCCAGAGCAAGCGCCGCTTCATCGGGGCGCCGGCCCGGGGGAAGGGATGACAAGGGAGCCCTGGGAGCGACCGCAGGTTCGAGGGCGAACCCCGGATGGCCGGTTCCGGCAGAGCGACGCGCCAACGTATCACACCGGTCCGAAGTCCGGCAACTGGCGTGATTCTACGGCTTTCCCTTGTCCGGCCGCGGACGCTCACGCATCCTCTGAGCCATGGAATCGCCACTCGGATTCGACTCGATTTCACCCCAGACCTCGCTCGTCGACCAGGCCGTGGCCTGGCTCGAGCGCCGCATCGTGGAGGACGAGCCGGGCCCGCTCGAGGACCGCATTGCCAAGGACGTGGTCGCCCTCGCCGACACCCAGCCCGCGATGGCCGCCCTGGTCGCCATCGGGACCCGGCTGCTCCAGGTCGCGCGGAAGGCCACGCTCGAGGATGCGCCAGAGGCGGAGGCGATCGAGCGTCTGGAGCACGCGCTCGGCGCCTGGCGTGACGACTTTCGCGCCGCCTCGGACGCCGTGGTCCGCCACGCCCAGGACCTCGCGACCGGCTCGCCGTGGATCGCCACCACGACGCGCTCGAGCCTGGTCGAGCGCGCGCTGCTCGAGGCGCATGCGCGCGGGCGCGGCGTGCGCGTGCTGCTGGCGGAGAGCCGACCGATGAACGAGGGTCAGGGCCTGGCGCGCGCGCTCGCCAAAGCCGGCGTGCCGACGTGGTACGCCGTCGACGCGGCGCTGCCCCTGCTCCTGCCCCAGGCGGGCGCGGTCTGGATCGGCGTCGACGCCGTGCGCGAGAAGTCGTTCGTGACCAAGGCGGGCACCTATGCGCTCCTGCTGGTCGCGCGCGAACTGAGCGTGCCGGTCTACGCGCTGGCCCAGCGCGCGAAGTTCCTGCCCGACCGCTGCACGCGCCTGACGCTGCCACGGCGCGCGGGCGAGGAGGTCTGGCCGGACGCGCCACCCGGCGTGTCGGTGGTCAACCCGCCGTTCGAGGAAGTCCCGCTCGGGCTCCTCAGAGGGGTCGTGACCGAGAGCGGATTCCTGGGACCGCGGGAGATCGCCGACGCGGCCGGCCTCGCGCCGGTCGACCCGGCGCTGCTCGCTCCAAGGAAGCCGGCCTAGGCGAGCGCCGCGCTCGTCTCCGCGAGGAAGCGGCCGGTCCACGACTCCCCCACCTCGGCGATCGCGTCGGGCGGACCCTCGGCCACGAGCCGGCCGCCCGCGTCCCCGCCGCCCGGTCCCAGATCGACGATCCAGTCGGAGTTCCGGATGACATCGAGGTTATGCTCGACGCAGACCACCGTGTGCCCGCGCTCGATCAGGCGCTCGAGCACGTCGAGCAGGCGCTGGACGTCGCTCATGTGGAGCCCGACGGTCGGCTCATCGAGCAGGTAGAGCGTTGGCCATGTGGACGTCACCGCCAGCTCGCGCGCGATCTTGAGGCGTTGCGCCTCGCCGCCCGAGAGCGTCGGTGCCGGCTGGCCGAGCGTGAGGTAGCCCAGGCCGACGTCCGACAGCACGGCGAGCTTCTCGAGCAACCCGGGCGTGCCGGCGAAGTGCGCACGTGCCTCCTCGACGGTCAGCGCGAGCACCTCCTGGATGTTGAGCCCTCGGTGCCGGATCTCGAGCACCTCGGGCTTGTAGCGCGCGCCGTCGCAGGTCTCGCACGGCAGGAGCAGGTCGGCGAGGAAGTACATCTCGACCTCGACCGCCCCGTCCCCCTGGCAGGTCTCGCAACGCCCGCCGGGCACGTTGAACGAGAACATGCCTGGCTTGTAGCCGCGCGCAACCGCCTCGGGCACGCGCGCGAAGACCTCGCGCAGCGCATCGAAACCCTTGATGTAGGTCAGCGGATTCGAGCGCGGCGAGCGCCCGATCGGCGACTGGTCGACGAGCGCGACGCGCGTCAGCGCCGCGAGGCCGGTCACCGCCGAGGCCGCGCCCACGGTCTCGCCCGCATGCTCGTACGCGTTTCGTGCCGCGGGGTAGAGGATGTCCTCGACCAGGCTCGACTTGCCCGAGCCGGACACGCCGGTGACGCACGTCATGCGCCCGAGCGGGAAGCGCGCGTCCACGCCCTTGAGGTTGTGCTCGCGCGCGCCCTGGATCGTGATGAACGGCCCCTTCGCCGCGACCGCGCGGCGTCGGCGCGTCACCTGGAGTTCGCCCTTGAGGTAGCGCGCGGTCGCGGTCAGGGGCCCGCCCTTTGCCGTCAGCGCAGCGCCCGGGCCCGACCACAGCAGGTTCCCGCCGAGCGTCCCCGCGCCCGGGCCGAGATCCACCACCCAGTCCGCCCGCCGGATCAGGAGCGGGTCGTGCTCGACCACCACCAGCGTGTTGCCGCGCGCCGCGAGGTCGTGCAGCACGCCGGCGAGCCGTTCGCTGTCGCGCGGGTGGAGGCCGACCGTCGGCTCGTCGAGCACGTACAGCGTGTCGACCAGGTTCGCGCCGAGCGCGTTCGATAACTCGATGCGTTGCGCCTCGCCGCCCGAGAGCGTGCGCGCGAGGCGATCGAGCGTGAGGTACGCGAGATCCACGCGCACGAGATAGCGCAGACGCGACGTGAGCTCGGACAGGATGCTGGCCGCGATCTCGCGCTCCATGGGCGTGAGCCTGGGGACCAGTTCGTCGACGAACCCGAGCAGCTCGCCGAGCGTGAGCGCCGCCAGTTGCGCGATGTCGCGTCCGTCGAGCTTGACCCACAGCGCCTCGGGCTTGAGGCGCGAGCCGTGGCAGGTCGGGCAGGGCAGCGGCCTCTGGTAGCGCTTGACGATGAAGCGGTTCGCCGCCTTGTAGGCTTTCGCCTTGAGGCGCTCGAGAAACGGCATTACGCCCTTGAACCCGGGCGCGCCGTCCAGGACCAGCGCGTGCTGGGCGTCGCTCAGGCGGCCCCACGGCACGTCGAGCGGGACGCCGTGGCGCTTGGAGAGCTCGGCCAGCTTCTTGGAGAAGTGCGCGCGCCACGAACCGGCCCACGGGTCGATCGCGCCCTCGGTCAGCGTCTTGCGCGCGTCGGGCACGACCAGCGCGGGGTCGAACTCGAGCACGTCGCCGAAGCCGCGGCAAGTCGGGCAGACGCCGAGCGGCGAGTTGAATGAAAACAGGTTCGGCTGCGGCTCGGGCAGCGTGAGGCCGTCGACCGGGCACTCGCGCCGCTCGCTGCGCGGGCGCGGCGGATCGTCCTCGCCGAGCGAAAGCTCCAGCCGGCCGTCGCCGCGCGTGAACGCGGACTCGAGCGCCTCGGCGAGACGCGTCTCGAGCCCTTGCTTCCAGCGCATGCGGTCGATCAGGACGTGCACGACGCGCGCACCGCGCGGCAGCTTCGGCAGCGGCTCGAGGTCGACCAGCGTCCACGCGCCCGCCTTCGGCGCGACGCCGATGCGCAGGTATCCGTTCGCCACCAATCCCTGGGCGACGTCCTTCCACGGCAGGCGCTCGGGCAGAACGACCGGCGCGAACACGCGCACCTCGAGCCCCTCCGGCCACGCCCCGGCCTCGTCGACGATGCTTCCCGGAGAATCGGCGACGATCGGCCGGCCGCACTTCGGGCAGTGCGGAGTCCCGACGCGCGCGACCAGGAGGCGGAGATAGTCGTAGACCTCGGTCGCGGTGCCGACCGTCGAGCGCGCGCTCTTCGCGCGGTTCGATTGCTGGATCGCGACCGCGGGCGAGAGCCCGGAGATCGCGTCCACCTCGGGGCGCGGCAGCCGCCCGAGGAACTGCTTGGCATAGGTCGAGACCGACTCGACGTAGCGGCGCTGGCCCTCGGCATAGAGCGTGTCGAAGGCGAGCGAGGACTTGCCGCTGCCGGAAACGCCGGTGATCACGGTCATCTTGCCGCGCGGCAGGTCGAGATCGAAGCCCTTGAGGTTGTGCTGGCGGGCGCCGCGAATCCGCAGCAGGTCCTCTTCCACGATGGTCGGGGCTTCCAGGGGCGGCTCCTGTTCGTAAGTGTTCCCTCACCCTACCAGAGCGTCGCCCACAAAAAACGGGGGGCGACCCTTGCGGATCGCCCCCGTACGTACGTGCCAGGTCCCAAGAAGTTTACTTCTTCTTCTTGGCAGCCTTCTTCGTCGACTTCTTGGCAGCCTTCTTCGTGGCCTTCTTCTTAGCAGCCTTCTTCGCCATGCGAAATCACCCCCTCCGTGGCATGTGTTCGGTGGATTGGGCTCCGGACTTCAGTCGAAATCCGGAGGAACGGTGCTTCAGCCCAACCTGCCGCC
>JBKJOC010000493.1:0-6435 GCA_046595725.1 Candidatus Eiseniibacteriota bacterium | reverse complement strand
CATGCGCTCGGTCGCGTCGGCGCAGTCACCGCTCAAGTTCTACGGCCTGTTCTTCCTCGCCACGGTGATCGCGTTCGGCACGTCGCTGCTGCTCCAATTCGGCTTCGGCTGGCCGCGGGATGCCGCGTATTACTCGGTCGTGCTGGGCACGCTGCTGGTCCACTACTACCTGGACACGATCAACTTCACGCGCTGGGGACTGGTGGTGCGCGACCCGAGTGCGTCGGAACTCGGCCGTGGAGTGGTGCACGTGCCGGAGGCGGCGGTCGCCTAGCCGTCAGCGCGCGATGGCCGAATCGGGCATCCCGATCTCGCGGCGGCAGAACTTGAGCTCGACCTGGTCCCGCCCGGTCGAGAAACGTGCGCGGTAGGAGCCGGGAGGGACGGGGCGTCCGGAGTCGTCGCGGCCGTCCCACGACAGCACCGAGGGATGGGGCGCCGCCCCGGAGCGCAGCCTCCGGACCGGGCGGCCAGCGGCGTTGTACACTACCATCGACAGGTTGCCCGGCGGGCCCTTCGGCGCGAATGCGAAGCTGAGTCGCGATGGGTCCTCCCGGTCAATCGAGAGCGTGATCCTGCCTGCGGCGATCGTCGAATCGACGCGCTCGACCGTCGGCGCCGAGAGTGAGTCGACCGCCGCGACCCCGCAGTCGTCCCCGAAGCGATACGCCACCGCCCGGTTCGCACCGATGCGCTTCCACAGCGGGAACCCGGGGTCGCTCCGCTCAACCGGCATCTCGGGCTGGAGCGTCAGCGTCCCGATCGTGTTCTCGCCCGAGTGCACGGGCACGGGCAGCACGATCGGCTCGCGGCCCTCGGCCTTGATCTCGATCCGCTGCGGGCCGGCGGGGACGGTCGTGACCGCGAAGCGCCCGTCGGCGTCGGAGAGCGCGCTCCTTCCCGTGCCGAGCACGGTCACCAGCACCGAGGGCACGGGCCGGCCGTTGTCTCCCATGATCGTGCCGGAGATCCAGCCGTACTGCTGGGCGGACGCCACGCGGCAGGACAGCAGCAGCAACCCCAACATCATCCAGAGCGCAAATCCCCTGCCTCGGTCGAGTGCACGCATCGTTCCCTCCTGGGAGTTCAAGACTTCACACGAACAGGATCGAAGATGGCGCGCAGGCAGCCACCCAATTCCTCCGAGTCTACGGCAAACGCAACTTGCCCCGGGGCAAGTTGCCGAACAGAACCTCACTCAAATGCAGAGAGGGCGCCCCGCAACCGGCGGGACGCCCTCCCAGAGCCGCGAAATGGACCGGTCAGCTGGCCGACTTGGCCGCCCGGAACTTGATGCCGCAGCCCAGCGCCTTGGTCTGGGCGACGGCGACCGCCTTGCCGCCGGCGACTGCGTGGACCGCGTTCGCCAGGAAACGCTGCTCGACCGCCTTGGCGTCGTCGGCGTTGTCGTCGATCGCGCCGTGATAGACCAGCTTGCCTGAGGCGTCGAACAGGAACGCCTCGGGCGTGCGGGTGGCTCCGAACGCGCGCGCGATGTCCGACGTCGCGTCCATCGCGTAGGCGAATTTCATGCCGCGCTTCTTCGCGCGCGCCTGCATGACGTCGAAGCCGTCCTCGGCATTCTTGCCCGGATCGTTGGCGTTGATCGCGATCACGCCGATGCCCTTCTTCGTTGCCTCGTTGCCGAGCTTGACGATGCGCGCTTCCCACTTCTTGGCCCACGGGCAGGCGTTGCACGTGAAGACCACCAGCGTGCCCTTGGCGCCCTTGACGTCGGCGATCGAGACCGCGGTCCCGGCGGCGGTCTTCATCTTGATGTCTGCGAGCGGCGCCTTCGCGCCGAGCGCGAGCGCCTGGGGAGCCGCAGCCTCCCCGGCAAAGGCGGAAACGCCGGAGACGAGGACCAGGGCGGCCGCGATCAGGGCGGCGCGGGCGAGGATGTTGACCTTCATGAACGGTCCTCCTTCGAAGAGTCGGGCTGCGCTTTGGTGACGGGAAGTTCCGGCAACGAGAGGACGGGCCTCACGCGCCTCTCGAATTCCGCGTAGGTGGCCTTGCCCTCCCAGAAATCGCGCAGCTTGCCCTGCGCGTCATACACGAACGTGCCCGGCAGCGCACCGCTCCAGCGCGGGTCGAGCGCCGCAACGAAGGCCTGGTCCTTGCCGGTCTTGTAATAGGTCGGCCAGTCGACGCCCTGCTCCGCGAGGAACGTGCGGGCGTTCGGCAGGTCGTCCGGGAAGTCCGCCGAGATGAACACCACGGAAAAGCCCTGCTCCCGATAGGCGCGCGCGAGGCGCACGATGCCCGGGAACTCCTCGCGGCACGGCTCGCACCAACTCGCCCACACGTTGACCAGCGTGCCCTTGCCGCCGCGTGCCGCAATCACGTGCGCAATCGAATCCGGCATCAAAGGCGAGAACACGAGCTGTGCCGGATCGAGCGGGCCCGCGGCGGCCGGCTCGGCGGCGCGATCCTTCTTCTGCGCGCACGCCCCGAGCACGAAGCCCAGGAACGCGATCACTGCGATGCGCGAGATGAGGGAAATCCGACCGGTGTTCACGGGCGGATGATACGACGCGGCCCCCGCCCGCGCGCCTTCCGGGCGGGCATCTTGCGTCTTCTTTGCATGGGGATGTCAGGTCGAGCGCCGGCGCACCAGTTCGGCGAGGTCGTCGGCGCTGACGAGCCGCGCCCAATGCCGGATGACGACGGGGCCACCCGACCACTCGGCCTCGAGGATCGCGGGGTGCGAGACCAGCACCGCGCGCAGCGCCTGCCAACGCGCGCCGTCGAGGCCGGGAGCCTCGACTTCCGACTTCGCGATATCCTCGGGATTGCGCAACCACGACAAGGCGACGCACCAGATTCCGGTCAAGACGCCCAGAGCGGCAAACGGCACGCCGCGCCCGAGCGGCATCAGGAGCCCCGCCAGTGCGCCGCCGAGGAACGCGCCGCCGAACTGCGACATGTTGAACAGGCCGGCGGCGGTCCCGCGCGCGGTGCGTCCGGTGAAGCGCGTCAGGAGCGATGCCAGTACGGGCTCGATCATCGCGAACCCGATGACGAACATGCCGAGCGACAGCGCCGTGCCCCAGAACGTGCGGTGGAACGCGGCGAGGCCGAACAGTCCGATCGTCAGCATCGTGGCGCCGACGCGCAGCACCGCGCGGGTGCGCGCCGGGCGGTCGGCATGCTGCGACGCCCACACCATCGCGGCCAGTCCGCAGGCGAGCACGGGCGCATAGACCTTCCACAAATCGAGCGGCGCCAGGTAGTCCTTGAGCACGAAGGGAATGACGACGAACAGTCCCGTCAGCGCGGCGTGGAGCGCGGCGATGCCGCCGTCGAGCACGAGCAACGAGCGATCGTGCAGCAGCGACCTCGCCTCGGACCAGGACCAGGGCGGCGTCGCGTCTGCCGCGTCGCGCGTGCGCTTGACGCCGCGCACTCCGGGGACGAGCCGCCGCGGCACCAGGAGCTCGAACAGGAGCGCGCCCAGCAGCGACAGTCCCGCGGCCACGCCGAACACCGCGGACACGCCGAGCTTCGCCGAGACCAGCGGCCCGAGCAGGAATCCGCCGGCGAACGCAACGCCGAGCACACCGCCCATGAGCGCCATCGCGCGCGTGCGCACGTGCTCGCGCGTGACGTCCCCGATGAGCGCGATCAGGGTCGACGCCATCGCGCCCACGCCCTGCACCAGCCGCCCGAGGATCACCATGTGGATGTTGGTCGCCAGCGCCACGATCGCGCACCCGATGCCGAACACGACCAACGACATGAGGACCACGATGCGCCGGCCGCGCACGTCGCCCAACAGGCCTGCGGGGACCTGGAAGATCGCCTGCGTCAGCCCGTAGGCGCCGAGCGCGAGCCCGACCAGGAAGGGTGTCGCGCCGGGGAGGCCCGCCGACCAGGTCGACATGATCGGCAGCGCCATGTAGAGGCCGAGCATCCGCAGGGCGTAGACGCCGCTGGCGCCCAGGACGACGGTGAGTTCGTCGCGCTGGAAGATGGTGCGCGGCTGGGCCGGGGATGTCATGCGCCCATTGTACACAGGGCCGGGTGCCCCGCCTTGCCCGGAACCGGGGCGGCGTCTATGATCCGGTCAATGACCGGTTTCGTTGGCGGTTTCCTTCGCAGTTTCGCGGGCTTCCTTGCGGGCCTCCAGGATCTCGCCGTTTTTTCCGGGCGGGTTGTCAGTCGCTCGTTCCGACCCCCGTACTATTTCCGCGACATCTACGAGCAGGCCTACATGGCCGGTGTCGGCTCGCTCCATCTCGCGCTCATCTCGGCGTTCTTCGCCGGTCAGGCGCTCGGTCTGCAGTTCGCGCGCCAGCTCTCGGAGACCGGATCGACCACGCTCATCGGCATGCTGATGACGATTTCGGTCGTGCGCGCGCTCGGCCCGGACCTGATCGGGCTCGTGGTCGCGGCCCGGCTGGCCTCCGGCTATACCGCCGAGATTGGCGCCATGAAGAGCGCAAACCAGATCGACGCCATGATCGCGTTCGGCACCGACCCGATCCGAAAGCTGGCGGTGCCGCGTTTCGTCGCGCTGTTCATCATGCTCCCGGTGCTCGTCATCCTGGGGGACGCGATCGCCCTCGCCGGCGGCGCGATCATGGCGCATTACGTGGCGCACACCTCGCTCACGCTGTACTGGCAGCAGGTGCAGCGCAACCTGACGTTCGGTACCATCCTGATCGGGCTCACCAAGCCGGCCGTGTTCGCCTGCCTGATCTCGTGGATCGGCTGCTGGAAGGGCTTCACGACCTCGGGCGGCACGCGCGGCGTCGGCCTTTCGACCACCGAGTCGGTCACCCTGTGCTCGGTGCTGATCCTGATCTTCGACTTCGTCCTGACGCGCGTGCTGTTCTCGATCCTGCACTGGTGAGGCGCCCATGATCACCTTCGAGCACGTCGATTACAGCATCGGGGGTCGCAAGATCCTGGAGGACGTGTCCTTCAATGTCCCCAAGGGCACGACCAAGATCATCATGGGCCCCTCGGGCATCGGCAAGAGCACGGCGCTGCGCTTGATCCTGGGCCTGGTGCGCCCCGATCGCGGCGACATCCTGGTCGAGGGCGAAAGCGTGGTGAAGGCGAGCCCCGATCAGCTGAACCAGATCCGCCAGCAGATCGGGATGGTGTTCCAGGATGGGGCACTGTTCGATTCGCTCACGGTGGGGGAGAACATCGGTTACTGGTTGTTCGAGAACAGCGACGCCAGCGAGGAGGAGGTCGAGAACATTGCCCGCGAGAAGCTCGGCCTCGTCGGCCTCGACGAGAAGCTGATCGATTCGATGCCGGACGAGCTGTCGCTCGGCATGCAGCGCCGCGTCGCGATCGCCCGCGCCCTGGCGTCGGGCAAGCCCAAGATCATCCTCTACGACGAGCCGACGACGGGACTCGACCCGAACTCGCTCGAGATGGTCACCGACGTCATCGGCCGCCTGCGGGAGGATCTCGGCATGACCTCGATCGTGGTCACGCACCAGATCCCGGACGCACTCAAGGTCGGCACGGACTACCTGTTCCTGTACGATCGCACGGTCCACTTCGAAGGGCAGGCCAAAGAGCTCGCGCTGAGCGAGGATCCCGACCTGGCCCACTTTCTCGAACCGTTCAAGAAGAGCCTCCTCACCGCGGTCGAGAGCTTCGGCCTCACCCGCGGCGGCGACGCCCTGGCCGAAAGGACACCACCAAGATGAAGCGATCCGGCGAGATCCGCTGGGGCGAGCTCAGGGTCGGACTCCTGATCTTCGTCGCGATGGCGATGTTCCTGTGGGCCTCGATCCAGGGCGGCTCGACCCTGTTCAAGAAGCAGTTCACCCTGCACTCCCATTTCCCGAACGTGCAGGGCGTGGTCGCGGGCGCCCCGATCTGGTTTCAGGGCGTCGAGGTCGGCACCGTCAAGAGCCTCGACTTCGTGCCGCACGGCGACAGCTCGCGCGTGCGCGTCACGTTCAAGGTCAATGACCGCGTGTGGCCGCTGATCAAGCGCGACTCGCGAGTTCGCATCCAGGCGCTCAACCTGTTCGGCGAGAAGTTCATCGAGGTCACGCCGGGCTCCGCCCGGTCGCTGCAGGTCGCGAACAACGACACGCTCGCCTCCGACAAGCCGACCGACATTGCCGAGCTGATGGCGCGGGGCGAGGGAGTTGTCGACCAGCTCTCCGCCACCATGACCGACATCCAGTTCGTGCTCGCGAAGGTGCGCCGCGGCGAAGGCTCGCTCGGCAAGTTCACGAGCTCGGACGAGTTCTACGACGGGCTCAACCGCACGGTCCGCAGCGTCGACGTCCTGTCCACCCATCTCGATCGCTCGCAGTACGAGATGCGGACCAGCCTGACGTCGATGACCACCACGATCGACTCCCTGGCCAAGCGCATCGCGCGCGGCGAGGGCACCCTCGGCAGGATGGCGAAGGACCCGGCGCTCTACGACCATCTCGCCAGCGCCTCGGCGCG
>JBKJOC010000409.1:0-3530 GCA_046595725.1 Candidatus Eiseniibacteriota bacterium | reverse complement strand
CCGGATGGCGATCGAGCTCGACGCGCGCTTCGACGGCGCGCACACCGACCTCGCGCGCTCGCTCGAGGCGCTCGGCCGGTTCGACGAGGCGCGGGCGCAGTACGAGGAGGGCCGGCGGCTTTCGGGCGGGGTGGCCGGGCCGTCGTTCGGGCTCGCGCACCTCGAGGCCAGCATGGGGCACGACACCGAGGCCCGCGCGATCCTCTCCGAGCTGATCGGCGCGCGCGCGCAGCGCGTGGTCTCGGCGTGGGGCATCGCGGCGCTCCACGCCAGCCTGGGCGAGGTCGACGAGGCGTTTCGCTGGCTCGACGTCGCGGTCGACGAGCAGGCGACCGGCCTGATCTTCCTGCGCGTCCATCCGCGGATGGATGCCATCAGGGGCGACGCGCGCTACTCCGCGCTGCTCAAGCGGGTCGGCCTGGCCTGAGCATCACCGCCCGCTGGCCCTGAAGGCGACCTCAGGCTTCGAGTGAACTAGAAACCCATCCTCGCGAGGTGCGCCTTCCAGCGCGGGTCACCATGCAGCGAGCGGAAGGTCGGTTCGGCGAGGATCAGCGGCATGCCGGCGTCACGATCCTCGTAGCCGCGATCGATCCACTCGAACGCGGCATCGGTCTCTCCGCGCCCCGCGTGCACGGCGGCGATCTGGAACGCGCAATCGACCGCGTAGTCCGCCTTGAGCTCGGCGAGCGCCTGGTCGGCTTCCGCACGCCGCCCCGCACGGAACAGGGTGTAGGCCAGCCCGGTGAGGCGCCCCCAGATGCCGCTCTCGAGGCGGGCTTCGGCCACCGCCTCGTCATGGCGCCCCTGGTCGGAGAGGACGATGGACAGGATATGGTGCACCGTCATCCGGTGGGGCGCCAGCTCGACGGCCTTGCGGCACCAGCGTTCCGCTTCGTCCAGCCGATCGACCGACCGATAGCCGTGGGCGAGACTCATGATCACCCGCACGTTGAGGGGATCCTGCTCGTAGGCCCGAAGCAGGAGCGCCTCAGCCTCCTCCAATCGCCCGAGTTGGCGGGCCAGGATTCCGGCCTCGCAGAGCGCCTCGGAGTTGTTCGGGGCGAGCTCGAGCGCGCGCTTTGCCGCCGCGTCCGCGCCTTTCCAGTCCCAATCATTGGAACGGAGGATCTGGCTCCGCACCTCGTGCGCCTCGGCCAGGTCCGGCGCCAGTTCGAGCGCGCGGGCAATTGCCTGGCGAGCTTTCTCGTAGCCCTCGTGCACGGGCGCCCAGCCGTAGCCGCCCTGCTGGGCATGACCGCGAGCCAGGTAGACCAGGGCCGGCGCGTTCGCGGGATCGGTCTCGATCGCCTGCTGGAGATAGTGGATGCCGCGCGCCGTGTCCTCCTGCGTGAACCGGTCGACCAGGTACTTGCCCTGCAGGTAGAGCCGGTGCGATTCCGCGTTGCCCGCGCGGCCATGCGCCGCGGCCGCGACCTCGACCCGCGCCTCGCCGCTGGCATGGGAGTCGGGAGTCTCGCCGAGCAGCGTGGTCCGCAGTTCCTTGACCACCGACTGCGCGATGTCGTCCTGCAGCGCGAAGATGTCGTCGAGCGTGCGGTCGTAGGTCTCCGACCACAGCGGGTAGCCGTCCTCCACCTTGACCAGCTGTACGGCGATGCGCACGCGGTTGCCGGACTTGCGCACGCTGCCCTCGAGCACGGTCGCCACCTTGAGCGCCTGCCCGACCTCGGTGATGGTCACGGTCCTGCCCTTGAACGTGGCGGTCGAGGTGCGTGCCGCCACGCGCAGCCCGCGGATCTTCGCCAGCATGCTCAGCAGCTCGTCGGCCAGGCCGTCGGAGAAGTACTCGTCCTCCTCGTCGCGGCTGCGGTTGACGAACGGCAGGACGGCGATCGAGGGCGCGTCAGGCGCGCGGGTCGCGGGCGCCTCTCGGGGCGCGGGCGCGGGCGTCGGGGCCGGGACGCCGGTCCGCCGCAGCAGCTCAAGCTCATTGCGCACGTCCTTGGCGGTCTGCACCCGGCGGTCGGGATCCTTCTCGAGGCAGCGCGCGATCACCCGCCCGAAGTCCGCCGGCAGGTCGGCGCGCACCTGGAGCACCGGCTGCGGCAGGTCGCGCAGGATGGACGAGCTCACGTCCGCCGAGGTCGCGCCGGCGAACGGACGCCGTCCCGTGGCCAGCTCGTAGAGCAGGATCCCGAGCGCGAACAGGTCGGTGCGCGCGTCCGTCGGCTCGCCGCGCAGCTGCTCCGGCGCCATGTAGGGAATGGTCCCGACGACCTGGCCGGCCGAGGAGATGGGGGACTCCATGGTGGGCGCAGTCGTCATGCCGGCCGCGGGCACGGCCTCTGACGACTTGGCCAGGCCGAAGTCGAGCACCTTGATCCGCCCCTCGCGCGTCACCATCACGTTCGCCGGCTTGAGGTCGCGATGGACCACGCCCTTCTGGTGCGCCGCGGAGAGCGCGTCCGCCAGCGGGATCGCGAGCTCGAGCACGCGCGCGAGTGGCAGCCCGCCGGGCACGACCACCTGGTCGAGACCCTCGCCGTCCACCAGTTCCATGGTCAGGAAGCGGATGCCAGAGGCCTCCTCGATCGAGTGGAGCGTGACGATGTTCGGGTGGTTGAGCGAGGCGACGCTCCGGGCTTCACGCTCGAAGCGCGCAAGACGGTCCGGATTCGAGGCCACGTCGGCCGGCAGCACCTTGATCGCGACGTCCCGCCCGAGCCGAGGATCGCGCGCGCGGTAGACCTCGCCCATGCCGCCGGAACCGAGGGCGGAGAGGATTTCGTAGGGGCCGAGGCTGGAGCCGGACCGAAGTTGCATCCGGCGACTCTAACGGATTCGAGGGGCGACAGATACCGGGCAGGCGACACGCGCCGGGCGGAATTCCCGGCGCGTGTCCGTGTCCCTCGCTTGCCGCAAAGTTCTCAGCGCGAAACGACCACCCGCTGAGTCTTGAATCCGCCCGCCGTTCCGAGCGTGATGAGATAGACGCCGGGAGCCGCCCGTTCCAGTCGATCGGTGCGGCCGTCCCAAGTCAACGTGTGCTCGCCCGAAGGCAGGCTTCCATCATGGAGCAGCCGGATCCGCCGGCCGGCCACGTCGGTGATGAGCAGCCGCACATTCTCGGAGCGATCGATGCGGAAGGTCACCGCCGATCCGTGCACTGCGGGATTCGGGCGCGGCGACCCCAGAGATACGCCCGCCAGGAGCACGTTCCGACGACCGCTTGTCTGGCCCACGGCCGTGGTCCGGCCGAGACCGTCCGTCCACTGGAGCCGGTAGAAGTACTGCCTCCCGGGCTCGGCAAGCGCGTCGAGGGCCGTTGTGACCTCGCCCTCGCCGCGCAACTCGACGTCGATCCCGACCCAGGGTCCGCTCCCGGCATCGGCCCGCTCGACGGCCACCACGCCGCCCGCTTCCGGATCGCTGAACTGCCAGCGCAGCAGGACTCCGTCGTCGCGGCTCTCGGTCTCGAAGAACGCCATCAGGGTGGGCGTCGCGCCGCACGGCGCCGGAATCCCGAACCAGCCGATGTCGTTGAACGCCTGCATGGTCAGGTCAAC
>JBKJOC010000365.1:0-8611 GCA_046595725.1 Candidatus Eiseniibacteriota bacterium | reverse complement strand
CTGGACGGCCGCGACGATGTTTTCGTTCGACGGCACCATCCAGATCATGGAGAGGCGGCCGGCATCAGACACGACCTGCCCGTCGACCAGGACCTTGAACTCCCCATACTTGCCGTGAATCATGTCGACGTCCGTGTTCATCACCCGCCGAAGCATCGCCGCCACCCGGACGGCGTGCAGCGCGGTGAGTCAGAGTGCGCAGTAGCGAATCGCGATACGAGCCATGGCTCTCTCCCCGGTCTAGCGTTCTGCGGTGAACTCGTATTCGAACGCGTAGGCGTGCTTCTTGCCGTCGATGATGATGTCAAAGGTTCCGCTCAGGCCGGCCAGCTCGGCGGTCCCCGAATCGGGCACGACGACGACGCGGAGCGAGGGCTTGCCGCGATCCATGATTCCCTGGTGCTGAAGGACGAAGGATCCCTTGCGGCCTCCCAGGGTTCCGCTCACGCGCTCGGTGGCGACGTAGCCAGCAGAGCCCTCGACGGAGCCCATGGCAGTGAGCATCTGCCCCTGGCTGGTGCCTTCGAGATCGCCGTGGAACTGCTTGTCAATCGTCATGCGGGCGATGGCGGGATCCCGACCCTCGTCGGGCGGCTGCGGGACCAGCTTGATGTCGAACTCTCCTGTGGCTCTCTGCGACATGGATCCTCCCGGGGGGTGTGCGAACCGGACCGGTGGGGGTGGGGGGCCATCCTCTCATGCCATCGTCCCGCTCAGAACCGAAAGAGGCCGGGGTCCCTTTCCGCCCAGAACGAGATGGCCGTGGTCGTGCGCTCCAACTCGGTGTCGAGAATGTGCTGCATGCGCCCATCTTCTGGAGCCCACGCAGCGATGCCGCACGTCGTCCGCATGAAGCGCCGCAGGAGCGCGCCCCCGAGCTGCGACGTGAGCGTTACCGCGTCGATGGTTGCATCGCCACGTTCACGCATCACGTCAAGGTAGGCGTGCAGCGTGGCGTCGAATCCCGAAAGGGGCGCGATGGCGAAGAGGAGTTCGACGAGGCCGAGTGCAACCGGTCCCCGGGAGACGTTGGCCCAGTCGAGCAGCAGCATGGTCTCGCCTTGGAACACGACGTTGTCGAGGTGAAGATCCTCGTGCAACAAGGAGTGGGGCGCGCCGGCCAGGCGCTCGTTTGCCCGCGCCTGCACCTCTTCGATACGTTCGACAAGTCGGCGCGACCGTGGATCCAGGCGTTCCCCGAACCTCTCGAGCACCATGGGAGGCCGCGCCGCGAGCCATGCCGGGTCCCTTAGAACGGTCTCGAGCGACGGCAGCCAGGTGGCCGCCGCGAGCTCGCTCCGGGCGAGCCAGTTCGCGTGCAGCCCCGCCAGCTCACGGGCGAACACGATCGCGCCCGCCTGGTCGAGCCGAAGGAGACAGTCCCCGTGACGCTCGGATCCGAGGTCCTCGAGCACGAGCACTCCACGCCGGCGCTCCTCGTCGAGCGCGGCGTGGTGGCAGGCGGGAGCCCGGATCCCCAGGCGCTCGCCAAATGTGTGGTAGAACGGAACCTCGCGCGATCCGGCCATGCCCTCGGTATCCCAGAGCTTGACCACGACCGAGGCCGGCAAATCCGCGCCGGCAAGCCGGCAACGGAGGACGTCGCTCGAGAGCCCACGGCCGATGCCGATCGCCTCGAGGCCCAACACCCGGGGATTGGCATTCGGGAAGCGTTCCGCCAGCGCGGCGCAGAACCACGCATCATTCAGCTCGCCCGCGGAGACAGGAACCGAGACGAGGGCCGGGAGCATTCTACCGGTACGTGTGCTTGAGCTCGCCCCAGCTGCGTGAAGTGGCGGGGACAGGTTGTCCGCCGTATCCCTGACAGGATCGGATGGAGTAGCCGTCCGGCAAACCCTCGAACAGGATGACCCCGCGAATGAAGCCATGCGCGCCATGGGCGGAGAGGTCCGGTCGGTACCGGACCGGGAACGATTCACCCGGCAGCTTTGTCAGGTGGAGGACGAGATCACTCTCGAAGGCGTGCCCAGAGCATGGCGATGTGGTCGTTCTGTCGGCGAACTCCGTGGTCGAAGCTCCGGAAGTCAGGCCGAATCGGAAGCTGATACTGCTGCAGATTGTTCCGATGTACGGCCAGGATTGAAGCCCGCCGCCGACCTCTCCCGAAAGATGCACGCGAACATCGAAGGCCAGCGGAGCATCACGGTTCGGTCCGATGATCTGGTAGAGGTCGTTCGCCTCCACATACGCGCTGCACGTATACTCGCCGCCGGCCCCGCCGCCGCTGAGCTGGACGGTGCCCGCGATGAGATCGATCGCGATGTCGCCGCACGGCACGCCTACGTTCCATGTCGGTGATGTGCTCTGCAAGAGATCCGGTTCACGCCGACCCACGCCCTGTGCATAGTTCGTCGGGCAGGTCGCCGAACCGATCGTAGGAATCAAAGCCAGACCCAGGGCGGTGAAGAGAGTCGCGCGAGCGCTCATGGCCAATCCTCCTGAATCCAGACCGGACAAGCATGGTCGAGCAGGTTGATCCTGCGCGCAGATGAAGAAAGCTCATGAGTAGGGCCCGGCAAGGATACGGCCGGTCGGGTCGGCTTCACAGACCGATCGTCGGCCGGGCTCAAAGGGCAATGGCGCATAATCATAATTATGTCAACTACAAGATGAGCCCAGCCCTTCCGATGAGCCGGTTTCTCCCCTTTTGCGGATTCCCCTATTGGCGGCATGCCGCGCGGGCGCAGGACCCGTCGAGACGTCTCATCGATTCCGGAGATCCATCCCATGTTCGCATTGCGCGTGCTCCTCGCCGTTCTCACGATCTCGATTCTGTCGTCCGTGGCCGTCGGCGGCGCGTCCGCGGAGACCGCCGATCCGAATCTCTGGGTGACGAAGCCCCGCATGCCCGACATCGTGATCCGGCGGGAGGTCCGGGACGCGGACCTCCCGATTCACTACGAGCAGCAGGCGGACCCGATCGCGTGGAAGCTCGCCGTCTGGCAGCCGCGGGATGGTGACGCGTTCTCTTAATTATCGGTCTGGCTCCCATCCGCCTCCCTCTCAGGTCGCCAAATGTTGTAGGTTCGAGCCCCCCGCCGCCGTCTCTCTCTCTTTTGGAGGTTTGTCATGATGCGCGCGCGCCGGCTCTTGAGTTTTGCCCTCTGCGCAACTTTCGTGTTCGCAGGTTCGAGCGCGCGTGCCCAGACGGTCGACAACATTCGCTGGGTCACCAACGGTTCGGTGTTTGCCGTCGCGCATCACGACGGGATCACTTACGTGGGCGGCCAGTTCACGGTGGTGTCGCCGCCGAGCGGCGCTGGGGTATCGATCAATTCAGGCAACGGCGTGGTTCCCGCGGGATTCCCGTTCGTGGTCGGCCGCGTCTTCACGGCCGTCGGGGACGGCTCGGGTGGGTGGTACCTCGGCGGCATCTTCACGAGCGTCGGTGGGCAGCCGCGCAACAACGTGGCGCACCTCGGGAGCGACCTCTCGGTCACTGCGTGGAATCCGAACGCAAACGGCGCCGTGCTCGCCCTGCAGATTACGACGCTGGGCACAGTCTATGCTGGCGGCGATTTCACGTCGATCGGCGGGCAGGCTCGCAATCGGCTCGCCGAGCTCGACGCGAGCGGCAACGCCACGGCGATGAACGCCAACCTCAGCAGCACGGTGCGAGCGCTGGCGACGTCGGGCTCTGCCATGTACGTCGGAGGTGACTTCACATTCGCCGGCGGCGGCGCGCTGCCCCGTAGTCGGCTGCTTGCGATCGACATCAACACCCGGACGACGACGACGTGGAACCCGGGCTGCAACGGCTCGGTGCTCGCGCTCGAGGTCGCGTTCCGGCCTGGCGCATCGATCTTGGTCGGCGGCTCCTTCACGACGGTGGCCGGCCAGTCGCGGAACAATCTTGCGGAGCTCTCGACCGCTGGCGTCGCGACGGTGTGGAACCCCGCTCCCAATGGCACCGTGCGCGACATCCAGGAACGCACGGTTGATTACATCGGTGGCGACTTCACCATGATCGGAGGAGGGCCGAGGAACCACGTCGCCGCGATCAGCCCGACCACCGGACTCGCGAACGCCTGGGATCCGAACGTGGACGGGCCGGTCGAATGCCTGGTCTGGTCGGCATCGAACGTGTTTATCGGCGGCACGTTCGAGAACGTCGGCGGGCTGCCCCGGCGTAACGTCGCGAAGATCGACGAATCCACCGGGATCCCCGCGGCATGGAACCCGCAGCCGAATGGCATCGTCCGGACCGTGTATCCGGGGGGCATCGGAAAGATCTATGCCGGCGGCGACTTCACTGGCCTGGGGGGTTTGAGGCGGAACAACCTTGCCGCGCTCGACGACGCTTCCGGCGGTGTGACGTCGTGGAATCCGGATGCGGACGCTCCCGTCCGGACGCTCGCGCTGCGGGTATTCGGGCCGACCCTGTACACGGTCTACGCCGGGGGCGACTTTACACAGGTCGGCGGGCAACCGCGCGGGCACCTCGCGGCGATCCATCCCACGAGCGGCATCCCGACATCATGGGTCACGAACACGGACCTTGTCGTTCGGGCGCTCGTGACCAACGACTCGATGGTCGTGTTCGGCGGAAGCTTCGACGTCGTGGACGGGCAATCCGCCAACTCCGTCGCCGCGAAGCGCCACACCGGCGGCAACGTGATTCCGTTCACCGGTCTCACCGGGACCTCAAACGTCTTTGCGCTCGCGATCAGTTCCCTGAACCTCCACGTGGGGGCCGACTTCGGCTTCGCGAGGTTTGGCCTCGCCAACCAGAACCTGATCAGCTTCCAGATTCCGGCGGCGAACGGGTCCGTGCGCGCCCTGCGCGTGAAGGGAAGCACGGTGTACGCGGGAGGCGACTTCACGACGGTGGGCGGGCAGCCTCGCTCCCGCCTCGCGTCCCTGAGCACTTCCGACGGACTGAACCCGTGGAATCCGGGAGCGGACGGGGTCGTGCGCGCGATCGTGCAGGGCGAGCTGGGATTGCTCGTGGGCGGCGACTTCGCCAACGCGGGCGGCTCCCCATTGGCCCGCCTGGCCTGGATCGACCAGACGACGGGCCTGGCGCAAGCGCGGAACGCGTTCATCGAAGATCGCGAAGTCTGGGCACTGGCCTCGAGCGGCCCCTTCGTCTACCTGGGCGGGACGTTCCATGGCATGAGTGGGTTGCCGCAGGCGGGAAGTGCCCGGGTCGGCGACCTGCAGGCGACGATCTGCGCGCCTCCTCCGGCATCGTTCGCAGGCAGCAGGCCGCGCGGGCTCGCGGTGCTCGACGCGGACGACAACGGCATCCTCGACCTGGCGGTCTGCTCCGCCGGGTTCTACCCGAACATCAACGTCCTTCTCGGGACCGGGTCTTCCGGGGTCGGAAGCGGCTCGTTCGGGATTGGTCAGACCTTGAACCTCACCGCGACTCCGATGGCTGTCGTCGCCGCCGACTTCGATCTCGACGGTCGCGACGATCTCGCCGTTTCTTCGAGCGGAGAGGTGGGCACCATCGAGCTCTTCAGGAACGTCGTCGGCACCTTCCAGCCGTGGATCACGATTCCCTTGCCGGGCAGGAGCGACGGGCTGGCCGCCGGCGATTACGACGCCGACGGCATCCTCGACCTCGTCGTATGTCTCACCGATTCGGCCGCGACGATCCGGCGCGGCGGCCTCCAGTACCTGCGCGGCGGCGGGACCGGGGGCGTGTGGGACGGCACCTTCACGGCCGAGAGGAAGGCTCCCCGCCCGGACATGGAATCCCTCCCCCGACGGGTCCTCGTGCAGGACTTCAACCAGGACGGGTGGGCGGACTTCGCTTACACCGGTTCGACCGCAGGCGGTCCGTACTTCGTCCATCTGGGCCCCGGCATGGTGCCGACGTGCTACGTGGGAGGATTTGTCCTAGGCACCCCGCCCGGCAACTCGGGCACGGCCCTCGCCGCCGGTGACTTCAACGAGGACGGTCGCACCGACATCGTTTCCGCCGGCGGCCGCAACCTCAGGGTCCAGTTCAAGAACACGGACACCGGGTGCAGTGTCTGGTTCCCGACCAACACCTCCCTGTCGTTCCCGTTGCCGAGTACGCCGCGTGACCTCGCGGTCCTGGACCTGAACCAGGACGGTATCCTCGACATCGTGTGCGCGTTCGACAGCTTGGGAGGCACGCTGGCGGTGTGCTACGGCCAGGGAAGCGGCGACGTCGGCGACGGCACCTTTGCCTCGCCGACGTACCTTGCGACGCACGAGATCCACGGGCTCGCCCTGGGCGACTTCGTGGAGGACGGAATCACCGACATTGCGACCTCGATGCCGGAGTGCGGCCAGGTTGCCGTGACGCCTGGCGTGACGAGTCCCACCTTCCCGGTGACGATCACGCTCCTGTCCCCCAACGGCGGCGAGGGCTGGTCGGAGGCGGCGTCGCTCCCTCTCCCACTCGAATCGAGCGCCCGCGTGGCGACCGAGTCCGAGACGCAGTCCCCCGCCCCGCCGCCGCAGGTTGCGGGCCTGCAAGCCATCTCCTGGTCGAAAGGCGCTGGCGTCCACGGCGTCGACGTCCAAATCTCGCGCAACGACAGCGCGCCTTGGCGGACGATCGGGACGAACATGCCCGGCACCTCGATGAATTGGATCGTGACGCCGCCGGGGACGTCGAACGCCCGAATGCGGGTGCGAGACGCCGCCTACGCCGCCCGCCTCGACCAGAGCGATGCGCCGTTCACGATCTTCGCGGGAGTGATCGGAGTCCTGCCTCAGGTGCCCTCGAAGCCGGACCTGCGGCTGATTGGTCGGAACCCCGCAGCCGGCCCGGTGCGGTTTGGGCTGGACGTGACGATTTCCGCTGATGTCTCCGTGGCGCTTTATAGCGCCGCGGGCCCCCGGGTGCGCGAGCTTGTTCACGGCCGTTACGCGGCCGGGACCCATGATCTCACGTGGGACGGTCGGGACGCACACGGCACAAACTGCCCGCGCGGCATCTACTTCGTGCGGACGCGGATCGGTAGCCTCGAGGCGACGCGAAAGATCGTGATGCTCTGACACGCCCGGGGTACATGGCATTGTCGTTGGCGGCCGGGTCCCGGGACGGTAACATCTCGCCTTCCCCGGAGACGATCTGATGAGCGGCGACGTGACCTTGCGTGAGGTTCAGGAATCGGATCTGCCCGTCCTGTTCGCGTACCAGGCGGATCCGGTCGCCTACACGCTGGCGGACTACCCCCCGCGCGACCACGACGCCTTCATGGCGCACTGGGCGAAGATCCTGGCTGACGACACCGTCTGGCACCGCTCCATCATGGTCGGCGGGCAGGTTGTTGGCCATGTCGCTTGTTTTGTTCGAGATGGCGTGCAGGAAGTTGGCTACTGGATCGGCCGGGAGTTCTGGGGCCGCGGGTACGCTTCGATTGCGCTCACGAAGTTCCTGCCGATCGTGCCGATTCGGCCGCTTTACGCGAACCTGATCCAGTCGAACATCGGGTCGAGGCGCGTGCTGGAGAAATCGGGATTCAAGGTGCTGCGTCAGGAAGGGAATGAGCTCTTCATGATCCTGACTGCGATGAGCTCGCCATAGCTTGCTGAAGGGCGGTTAGACAACCAGGTTCACCAACTTGTGGGGGACAAAGATCACCTGTCGGACATGTTTCCCTTCCAGCAGCGCCTGAATCTTCGGATTTTCCCTCGCCTCCCGCTCCACAGCCGCCTGATCCAGGTTCGCCGCCAACTCGAGCTTTGCCCTCAGCTTTCCGTTCACCTGCACGACGATCAGTTCGACATCGGCCACCAGGGCGGAGGGATTCGCCTCCGGCCAGGCGTGCCGGAAAATCGATGCTCCCCCGCCCATTTGCGCTGCCAGCCCCGACCGCTGCCACACTTCCTCGGCAACATGCGGCGCCACCGGCGCCATCATGACGGTCAACAGCCGCAGCGCCTCCCCCATCGCCCACCCGCGATCCGATCCGGCGACGATCGAAGACGGCTCGTCCTGCGCATCCAGCGAGACCGCATTGATCAGCTCCATCATCGCCGCGATCCCCGTATTGAACTTGAACTCGGCAAAGTCCGACGAGGCGCGCGACAGGGCTCGATGCGTCGCCCGATGCAGGGCCAATGCACGAACGCCCAACGAAGGCTCCGGGCCCAGCGAAGCCACCAGCAACTCGAGACGCGGCTCCGTCAACCGCCAATACCGATTCAGAAACCGGAACGCCCCCTCGACGCCCGCATCCGACCACTCGGCATCCTTCTCCGGCGGCCCGATGAACAGCGTGTACACACGCGACGTATCGGCGCCATAGCGAGAGATCAGCGCGGCAGGCGAGACCGTGTTCCCCTTCGACTTCGACATCTTCACGCCGCCCTTGGTGATCATCCCCTGCGTGAACAGGTGGCGGAATGGTTCGCGGAAGTGCACCAGGCCGAGGTCGAACAGCACCTTGGTGATGAACCGCGCATAGAGCAGGTGCAGGATCGCGTGCTCGACCCCGCCGATGTACTGGTCGACCGGCAGCCACTGGTCGGCCAGTTCCGTGTCGAACGCTTTCTCTGTGTCCTGCGCCGACAGGAAGCGCAGGAAGTACCACGACGAGTCGACGAACGTGTCCAGGGTGTCGGTCTCGCGCCGTCCCTCGGCGCCGCAGCGCGGACAGGC
>JBKJOC010000318.1:0-5008 GCA_046595725.1 Candidatus Eiseniibacteriota bacterium | reverse complement strand
TCGTCGACGTTGAACACGCCCTCCTCGAGCCAGGTCAGCCGGCCTTCGAGCACGTCCTTCGCCGTCCGGTAGCCCATTTCGTCGTCGTTGTCCGCCACGCGGCGGAACGACTCCTCGACGCGGCGGCGGGAATTGCGGCAGAACAGGTCGGCCAGCCCGATCGCGGACTCGCCGTCGTTCCCCGCCTTGGCCTCTGCATGCGCCATGGTGACGGACGCGCACATCGCATAGAGCTCCGCCGCGACATCGACAAATCGGAACAGGATCGACTGTTTGCGCTCGAGCCCGCCCTGGTAGCGCATCATGGCGTGGAACTGCGCGCGCGCCAGGCGGCGCGCGGTCTCGTCGACATATCTCAGATGCGTGGCGAGCCGGCCGAACTCCGAGTACTGCGGCCAGAGGCCCCAGCCCAGCCACTTCGACGGGTACCACACGGCGTAGAACAACCCCGCCTTGACCATCGCGGCGAGCTTCTTGCCCGCGGGCGCCTTGGGATCGATCAGGTCCCCTGCCACCTTCAAGTGCGTGTCCACCGCCTCGCGCGCGATGAAGAGATGAAGGATCTCGTTCGTGCCCTCGAAGATCCGGTTGATGCGCAGGTCCCTGAGCACGCGTTCCATCGGCACCGGGGTCTCGCCGCGCGAGGCGAGCGAGGGCGCGGTTTCGTACCCGCGGCCGCCGCGGATCTGGAGCGTCATGTCGGCGAGCTGCCACGAGGTGTCGGAGTTCCACAACTTGGCGACCGCCGCCTCGAGGCGGATGTCCATGGCGTGGCGATCCGCCAGCATCGAGCCCAGCTCGCTGATCGCCTCCATGGCGTAGGTCTTCGAGGCGATGTCGGCGATCATCTGCGCGACCGCGTCGTGCCGCCCCACGGGCTTGCCCCACTGCACGCGATCGTTTGCCCAATGGCGGACGACGTTGAGGCACCACTTGCCGGCCGCGGCGCATGAGGCCGGCAGCGTGAGTCGCCCGGTATTGAGCGTCACCAGGGCAAGCTTCAAACCCTTGCCTTCCTCCCACAACAGGTTCTCGCGCGGCACCTTGACGTCCTCGAAGCGGATCACCGCGTTCTCGATGCCGCGCAGGCCCATGAACTCGAGGCGATGCGTGATGTGGACGCCGGGCCAGTTCGCTTCGACGATGAACGCCGAGATCGGGCCCGGCTTGCCGGGAGACTTGCCGGGCGTGCGCGCCATCACCACCAGCAATTCGGCGATCGCTCCGTTCGTGCACCACAGCTTCTCACCCGAGATCGACCAGCCCGAGCCGTCGGGCAGGGGCGTGGCGAGCGTCGACATGCGCGCGGGGTCCGAGCCCACGTCGCTCTCGGTGAGCGCGAACGCGGAGATCGCGCCGGCGGCGCAACGCGGCAGGTACTTCCGCTTCTGCGCCTCGCTGCCGAACAGCTTGACCGGCTGCGGCAAGCCGATCGACTGGTGCGCCGACAAAAGGGTCACCAGCGCGGCCGATTCCGAGCCCGCGAGCGCGACCGCACGGCCGTAGCTCCTCTGCGACAGGCCGAGTCCGCCGTACTCGACGGGAATCTTGATGCCGAACGCGCCCAGCTCGCGCAGGCCCTGAATGACCTCGGGCGGGATGCGGCCCTCGCGCTCGATCCGCTCGCCGTCGACGTGGTCGCGCAGGAAGCGCTCGAGCTTGGCGATCCACTCCTCGCCGCGTCTCTCCTCCTCGGGATCGGGCGCGGGAAACGGGTGGATCAGGCCGAGGTCGAGCTTCCCGTCGAAGAGCTGCCGCACGAAGCTCGGCTTTTCCCACTCGGTCTCGCGCGAGGCCTCCGCGACAGCGCGGGCCTCGTGCTCGGTGGCGTGGGTCGTGGCTGCCGGGGTCGGGCGGGGCTCGGGGGTCATGAAATCTCCGGGACTGGGTGCGGACGGTCGCGCTTCATGAGTTATCGAGCGCTTGGGACCGGGACTTGAGGCTGCTTCTAGGCCGTCGCCGTGCAGTACTTGCAGCGTTTCGCCGCCACCGGGATCTCCTCGGTGCAATCGGGGCACGCCCGAGTCGGCGGACCGGGCGGCGCGGGCCGGACGATCGCCTTGGTAATCAGGAATACGACGACCGCGATGATGACGAAGTCGATCACGTTGCCGAGGAACTGCCCGGTGGCGATCGCATTCTTGACCGTGCCGTCCGGATTCGTCGCCAGCACGATCCTGGCCTCACGCCAGGCGCCCCCCGGAATCGCGAGGCTGATCATCGGCATCAGGACATCACTCACGAGCGAACTCACGACCTTGCCGATCGCCGCGCCGATGACGACGCCGATGGCCAGCGCGAGCGCGTTGGTCTGGAGCAGGAACTTCTTGAACTCGGTCAGCATGGCCTCTCCTCGTCAGTTCGGCGCAGCGAGCGCGCGCAGCACGGTGTGGAGAATTCCACCGTTTCGGTAGTAGCTGATTTCGACCGGCGTGTCGAGCCGCACCACCGCCTCGAACGCGATGCGGCTGCCGTCGGCGCGCGCGGCCGTCACTGAAACCCGCTGGCGAGGCGACAGTTCGCCCGAGATTCCCGCGATGCCGAACGTCTCCTCGCCCGACAGGCCCAGCGTCTCGGCATTTTCGCCCGCCTGGTAGACCAGCGGCAGCACGCCCATCCCGGCCAGGTTCGAGCGATGGATGCGCTCGAACGACTCGGCGATGACGGCGCGCACGCCCAGGAGCAACGGGCCCTTGGCCGCCCAGTCGCGCGAGCTGCCGGTCCCGTACTCCTTGCCCGCGAGGATGATGAGCGGCGTGCCGGCCGCCTGGTAGCGCTCGGCCGCGTCGAAGATCGGCATTGTCTCGCCGGTCGGCAGGAAGCGCGTCACGTTGCCCTCGCTGCCCGGGACGAGCAGGTTCTTGAGGCGGATGTTGGCGAACGTGCCGCGCATCATCACCTCGTGGTTGCCGCGCCGCGCGCCGTAGGAATTGAAGTCCTTCTTGGTCACGCCATGGTCGTTCAGGTACCGGCCCGCCGGGCTGCCCTCGGCGATGTCGCCCGCCGGCGAGATGTGATCGGTCGTCACCGAATCGCCGACCAGGACCAGCACGCGCGCGCCGGTCACATCCGTGGTCGGCCTGGGGGTCTTCGTGAGGCCCCGGAAGTAGGGCGGATTCTGGATGTAGGTCGAGGCCGGGTCCCAGTCGTAGAGCTCGCCGCCTGACGTCGGAATCGCGTTCCAGGTCGGGTTGCCGTCGAACACGTTGCCGTAGGAGCGGGCGAACATCTCGGGCTTGAGCGATTGCGTGACGGCTTCCCGGACCTCGTCCTGGGTCGGCCAGATGTCCCTCAGGTAGACGTCGCTGCCGTCTTTGCCCTGCCCGAGCGGCTCGGTCGTCAGGTCCCGGTCGGTCGTGCCGGCGAGCGCGTAAGCGACGACCAGCGGCGGCGAGGCGAGCCAGTTCGCGCGTGTCAGCGGATGGACGCGCCCCTCGAAGTTGCGATTGCCCGACAGCACCGAGGCCGCCACCACGCCCGAGTCCTCGACCGCGCGCATCACGTCCTCCGGCAGCGGGCCCGAGTTGCCGATGCAGGTCGTGCAGCCGTAGCCGACGACATCGAAGCCGAGCGCCTCGAGGTCCTCGAGCACGCCGGCCTGCGTCAGGTATTCGGTCACCACCTTGGAGCCGGGCGCGAGGCTGGTCTTGACGTGGGAGGGAACCGTCAGCCCCTTCGCCCGCGCCTTCTGCGCCAGGAGGCCCGCCGCCATCATCACGGATGGATTGGACGTATTGGTGCACGAGGTGATCGCCGCGATCACCACCGTGCCGTGACCGAGCGTGCTCGACTTGCCGTCCCGCGTCAGCGTGCCCGAGCGCGCGGCGTCGGCCTCGCTCAGGCCGTAGCCGCGATCCTTGACCGGCGCGGTGAGTGCGCTCCGGAACGTCGACTTGATGCTCGCCAGCGCGACGCGATCCTGCGGGCGCTTGGGCCCCGCAAGCGAGGGCTCGACCGAGGCCAGGTCGAGCTCCAGCGTCTGGCTGAACGTGGGTGGGGCCGCACCGTCGACGCGGAACAGCCCCTGCTCCTTGCAATAGACCTCGGCCAGCGCAGCCTGGTCGGCGCGATTGGTGGCCTTCAGGTAGCGCAGTGTCTCGTCGTCGACCGGGAAGAACCCGCAGGTGGCGCCGTACTCGGGCGCCATGTTCGCCACCGTCGCGCGGTCGGCGAGCGAGAGTCCGGAGAGACCGTCGCCGAAGAACTCGACGAACTTGTCGACCACGCCCTGCCGGCGCAGGATCTGGGTGATCGTGAGCACGAGGTCGGTCGCGGTCACGCCCTCTTGGAGACGCCCATGCAGCCTGAAGCCCACGACCTCGGGCGTCATCATGTAGAGCGGCTGGCCGAGCATCGCGGCCTCGGCCTCGATGCCGCCGACGCCCCAGCCCAGCACGCCGAGACCATTCACCATCGTGGTGTGCGAGTCGGTCCCGACCAGCGTGTCGGGGAATGCGAGGCGCCGCCCGGTGGTCGAGTCGTCGCGCACCACACTCGAGAGAAACTCGAGGTTGACCTGGTGCACGATCCCCGTGGCCGGGGGCACGACGCGGAAGTTCCGGAACGCGGTCTGGCCCCAGCGCAGGAACTCGTAGCGCTCGCGGTTGCGCGTGAACTCGATCGCGGCATTCTTCGGCAGGGCGTCCCGGGTTCCGTAGACGTCGACCTGCACCGAGTGGTCGATCACGAGGTCGACCGGGACCAGCGGGTTGATGCGCGCGGGGTCGCCGCCGAGGGATTTCATGGCGTCGCGCATGGCCGCCAGGTCGACGACGCACGGCACGCCCGTGAAGTCCTGCAGCACGACCCGGCCCGGCAGGAACGGCAGCTCCGACGTGGGCCGCGTCCTGGCGTCCCAGCGCGCCAGGCGATCGACGTCCTCGGCGCGCACGCGGAAGCCGTCGACGTTGCGCAGCGCGGCTTCGAGCAGGATTCGAATCGTGATCGGCAGGCGCGTCAGGTCGAGCTTCAAGTCATCGGCGAGGCGGTCGAGGCGGTGAATCCAGAC
>JBKJOC010000282.1:0-2674 GCA_046595725.1 Candidatus Eiseniibacteriota bacterium | reverse complement strand
GCGAGCGTCTCGACTGGAACGCCGAGCGCGCGCTGCGAAGAGGCGTTGGCGGTGAACTGGGCCCAGCGCTCGCTCTCGGACACGCAGAACAGGTAGCCCACCGGCCAGTAGAGGTCGCCCTCGTAGGCCAGCTCATCTTTCATGCGGGCGAAGGCCTCGATCGACAGGCGCGACAGGCGCACGTTGACCGGAGTCGAGAATTGCTGGCGGACGCCCCCGGCGCAATGGCCCGTCGAGCCGTTGCCCGCGATTTTCTCGCGCTCGAGCACGAGCGCCTTCACCCCCTTTACGGCAAGGTGGTAGGCGATGGACGCCCCGATGCAGCCGGCTCCCACGATCACGGCGTCGGCGCGCGCGGGCAGGCTCACGCCTCGTCCTCCCACATGGTCTTGAGCTTCTCGTAGGTCTCGGGGAAGTCGCCGGTATAGCGCAGGAACGAGGGAACCGGGAAGCGGACGCCACCCTTCTGCGTGCCCTCGAGGCCCCTCATCAGTTCCGCCGACCACGACCACGGCCAGGCGAATGCCATCTCGTCGTCGCCGGTCTGGCCAAAGATGCGGTCGCCGTAGCACGGCAGCACCACCTGGGGTTCGCCGCTCTGGTGCGTGCGCACGATCAGCTCGGCGCAGTCGACGCGCGCGGCGTGGTGGCTGGTGATGGTGCCGCCGCGGGCGTAGAGCGCGGCCGCGAGCAGGCGCATCACTTGCGCGCCATTCGCGTACACGACCACGACCTCGGGCACATAGGTCGTGCGCGCGAGCGGGGCAATACAGAGCAGCTTGTGGTGGCCGTGCGGGAACTTCGGGATCGCGGCCTCGGAGCGCGCACCGGCGGCAGCGTCTTTGGTGTACATCTCGACGCACAGGTTGCCCTGCTCGTAATAGGGCAGCGACTTCTCGTATCCGAACGCGACTGCGGCGAGCGGGCAGGACAGGTCCTCGCGCCCGACCGCAAGGCCCCAGCCGTAGCGGCGCGCCAGTGCGAAGGTCTGGCAGATCGCGACCTGGATGCCGAGGTCCGCCTTCGGCCGCTTGAGCCGCGGTGGCGCCGGCGCATCCTCGGGGATCCACGCGACCGCAAGCGGGAACGTCGGCAGGCGCGCGTACTGGGAGAGCGCCTGGTCCAGTGCCTCTGGTGTCGGCATGGGTTGAATTCCGGAGTCGGGTCCGGAGTCCGGGGGAATCGGGTCGGGCATGGGCCGCAGTCTAGTGTGCGCCCAAGTTGGCGGCAAGTGCCGCGCACTCAGGCCCGAACAGCGTCCCAGAGGAGGAAGAACGGCACGCGCGCGTACGGTTCCCAGGAGGGATCGCGACGCAACAGCGCGGCGGACGGGCGGGGCTCGATCAGGCGGCGCGTCAGGAACGACGCCAGGGCGAGCGCGTCGCTCAGGGCCTCGAGCGAGTGATGGTGATTGGTCGTCGTTGCGGGAAACGCCGGATCAAAGCGGAAGCGCTGGACGCCTTGGACCGGATACGCCCGGACCTCGAGCGCCTCGAGCCGGGGAGCACCGCGCGGCACCTGGGGCAGGCGGGCGCTCCACGACGTGAACGGCCCCATGAAGCATGGATGGGGCAACAGGATGATGAGCCGACCGCCTGGCCGGAGCGCGCGGGCCCAGGCCTTGAGCGCGGGCGCCACGCGCGGCACGTGCATGAGCGCGAGCGCGCACACGATCCCGTCGAGCGAGCCCCTCTGGACCAGCCCCGCGGCAGCGAGGCCCGAAGTCTCGAACTGAAGACGCCCGCGCGCGGCCAGGGGCTCGAGACGGCGCGCGCGGCGCCGCGCCTCGGCAATCAGCGGGGCGGCGATGTCGACGCCCAGCACTTCCGCGCCGCGCAGGGCGAGCGCGCGCGCCACGCGGCCTTCGCCGCAGCCCGCGTCCAGCCAGCGCGTACCCTGAACCCTTCCGAGCGCGGCAAGGAGCGCGCGATCGAGGAACGCCTCGCGATGGGGATCGCGCCCGACAAAGCGCACCCAGGCCCGGGCATTCGCCGCCCAGTCCCCCGCCGGACCCGCGCGCGGCACGCTAGCGCTGATCCATTTCCTTGAGGCGTTCCTCCGCCAGGCGCGCCTCGCCGGAACGCGGGAACTTGTCGATCAGCGTCCGAAACGTCGTCCGCGCCTCCGAAGAGCGGTTCGACTTCTGGTAGGCAATGCCGAGTTTGTAGAGCGCAGGCGAGACCTTGTCGCCCTGCGGCCAGCGCTCGATCACGTCGCGGTAGGCCGTCGCCGCGGAGTCGTACTGCCCGACCGCATAGAACGATTCGCCCACGCCGTACTGCGCGTTGTCGCCGAGGTCGGTGGCGCCGTGCTTCGCGACGAAGGCGCGGAACTCGGCGAGCGCGAGTGGAAAGCGGCCCTGCGTGAAGTCGAGCACAGCCTGATCGTATTCGGCGGTCGGGTCGACCCGGACCGATCCCGGGTTGGTCGCGACCGAACCCGCACCCGCCGGCGGCCTGGTTCCCCCGGGCGGTACCGGCATCGAGCTTGGCGCCCGCGGAGGAGTGCGCAGCGTGTCGAGGACAGTCCCGCGCGTTCTGGCGCGCCCCGCGAGGTCGTTGAGCTGGGCGCTCTGGTCCTCGAGCCGCGACTCCAGCTGCTCGATCCGGTTGACCAGCTCCTCCGACCGGGTCTGGGTACCGGCGCGCAGCGACCGCGTCGTCTGGTCGTTCTG
>JBKJOC010000217.1:0-3144 GCA_046595725.1 Candidatus Eiseniibacteriota bacterium | reverse complement strand
TCGCGCGCGCGCAGGCGGACGCGCTCGAGCGCGACCTCCACCGGCAGGTCGAACAGCAGCGTGCGGTCGGGCATGACGCCTCTCACCGCGAACTCGTTGATGGCGTGGAGCGCCCCGGAATCGAGCCCGGAGCCCCCGCCCTGGTAGGCGAGCGTCGAATCGACGTAGCGGTCGCACAGGACCCAGTCGCCGCGCTCGAGCGCCGGCCGGATGATGCGTTCGACGTGCTCGTGGCGATCCATCGCCATGAAGAACGCCTCGCTCATCGGGTGCAGGTTCGCGCGCAAAAGGACGTGGTCGCGCAGCTCGGGACCGAGCCCGACCCCGGGCTCGCGCGTGCGCACGACCACGACTCCGCCGTGCTCGAGTTGGTCGGCGAGCCGCATCAGCTGCGTGCTCTTGCCCGACCCCTCGATGCCCTCGAACGTGATGAAGCGGCCTCTCACCCTTGGTCCAGGTCGGGGCGGGCGCCTAGCGGGCGCCCGCCTTCTTGCGGCCGCCCGCGGACGGCTTCTTCTTGGGCTTCGCGAGCAGCTTCGCGGTGCCGTTCCTGGCCGCGCCGACGGTCGTGCGCGCGGGCTTGGCCGTGCCGTGCGCGCCGTTGCGCGAGGCCCTGGGGGCCGCCTTGGCGCCGCCGCCCTGGCCCTTCTTGTGGCCGTACTGCTGGATGAACTCCTCGACCATGACGCGCGCCTTGTCGTCGGGAACCTGCACAGGCGGCGACTTCTTGAAGTAGGCCGAGGGTCCGATCAGCGCGCCCTTGAGCCCGCGGTCGAGCGCCAGCTTCGCGCAGCGCACGGCGTCGATCACGACGCCGGCGGAGTTGGGCGAGTCCCAGACCTCGAGCTTCATGTCGATGTTGAGCGGCACTTCGCCGAACGTCGTGCCTTCCATTCGGATGTGGCACCACTTGCGATCGAGCAGCCAGGGCACGTAGTCCGACGGGCCGACGTGCACGTTGTCCTCATCCATCGGGTACGGGATCTGGCTCGTGACGGCATTGGTCTTGGAGATCTTCTTCGACTCCAGGCGCTCGCGCTCGAGCATGTTGAGGAAGTCGGTGTTGCCGCCGAAATTGAGCTGGTAGGTGCGATCGATGCGCACGCCGCGGTCGACGAACAGGTTCGCCAGCACCCGGTGGGTGATGGTCGCCCCGACCTGCGACTTGATGTCATCGCCGATCACCGGCAGGCCCTTCTTCTCGAACCGCCGCTGCCAGTACGGCTCGCGCGCGATGAACACCGGGATGCAGTTCACGAACGCGCAGCCGGCCTCGAGGATCTGTTCGACATACCACTTGGTGGCTTCTTCCGAGCCCACCGGCAGGTACGACACCACGACGTCGGTCTTCGTATCCTTGAGCAGCTTGACGATGTCGACCGTCGAGCCCGGCGCCTTGGTGATGATCTTCGACAGGTACTTGCCGAGACCATCGTGCGTCATGCCGCGCTGGACGGTGATCCCCGTCCTGGGGACCGACGCGAACTTGAACGTGTTGTTCGGCTTGACGTAGATGGCCTCGCCCAGGTCCTTGCCGACCTTGTTCTTGTCGATGTCGATCGCGGCCGAGAACTCGATGTCCCGGATGTGGTAGCCGCCGAGATTGACGTGCATGAGGCCCGGCACCCGGTCGTCGTCCTTGGCGTTCCGGTAGAAGTGCACGCCCTGGACGAAGGACGAAGCGCAGTTGCCCACGCCGATGATCGCGACACGAACCTTTGCCATCTCGAACAGCCTCCCTTGGGACCCTGAGGCGCTTGTCTAGGCGCCCTGAAGCCGCGGACGCGCGTACGCGACGCGTTGGAACGCGGTGAAGAACGACAGCACGGCCAGGAGCACCAGCGCCCATGGCATCACGATCGAGCCCGCCCCGAACAGGGCGGCACCGAGCAACACGACCAGGCGCTCGGGCCGCTCGAACCAGCCGGCCTTGCACTCGATCCCGAGCCCCTCCATGCGGGCCCGGGTGTACGACACGAGAAACGCGCCGGTCAGCGCCAACAAGGCGGCGCCGGCGTTCAGCCACAGATTCATCGCGTGCGTCAGGAACTGCTCCCTGAGCTCGGGCGGGCCGAGCTGCAGGACGAGCGTGATGTCCTCGCTCGTCATCATGACCAGGGGCCCGCGCGCGTAGAATGCCGCAATTCCCAGGAACAGTGCGGCGTCCGCGATGCGGTCCGTCGTCGAGTCGAGGAACGCGCCCCAGCGCGTGACCGCGTTCTGCGCCCGGGCGAGGCTCCCGTCCAGGCTGTCCATCAAGCTGCCCACGATCGCGACCAGCGCGCCGAGGCGAAAATGTCCCATCCCCATCAGCACGCCGCCTGAGATCGTGATCAGGAGCCCGGCCCACGTCACATGGTCGGGCTTGACGCCCATGCGGTCCAGCAGCGAGACCACTGGCCCGAGCGAGCCGCGCACGGCCCGCCGCGCCCCGTCCTTGGCCCGCTCGATCGCCGAGCCGCTCACTTCGTCCTCCGCGGTCCGCGGCCCTTGTTGCGCACGCGAGCCGGACGCGGATTGCCGAGCACGAACGTCGCGCGCTCCTCCGCTTCGGCAGGATCAATGCCGGTCCCGACCAGTGCGGCCACGAACTTCCGGCGCGCGTCGTCGCTCTCGACCGGCCCCAAGCCGGGCGGCGGCGCGCCCTCGATCACGAGCGTCCACTCGCCGCGTTCCGATTCCGGCGCGAGGCCGGAAAGGAGCTGGGCCGCGTCGCCGCGTCGCACCTCCTCGTGGAGCTTCGACAGCTCCCGGCAGGCCGCAATCCGGCGTCCCGGCGCAAGCCGGCCGATCGCCTCGAGCGTGGCCCGCGCGCGATGGGGCGCCTCGTAGAGGACCAGCGTCTCGGCACGCTCGAGCAGGCCCCTGAGCCGAACGTCGCGCGCCCCCGCGCGGGCGGGAAGGAAGCCGGCGAAAGTGAACGCGCCCGTGTCGAGGCCGCTCACCGAGAGCGCCGCGATCACTGCGCTCGGCCCCGGCACGACGCGCACCTCATGCCCCGCCGCGATCACGGCTTGCACCACCAGCGTCCCCGGATCCGACACCCCCGGGCTCCCCGCGTCCACGACCAGCGCGCCGCGCGTTCCGGCCGCGAGCTTCTTGACGATGTCCGCGGCCCGCGCGCGCTCGTTGTGCGCGTGGGCG
>JBKJOC010000199.1:0-3744 GCA_046595725.1 Candidatus Eiseniibacteriota bacterium | reverse complement strand
GTTGATTGCCGGCAGCGATGGTTCGCTGCGGGATGCAGTGAAGGAGGGCAGGTTCGACTCGAACCTCGCACTCCGTCTCGAGCGCGTCCGGATCGTCCTGGATCCGGAGCAGGCAGGTCCGGATCGCTGAATCGGGTTCGGCACCTGTGGGGCCGCTTCAAGTGGAACCGCATGGACGCGGTTTTCAACGATGAGTTGCAAGCACTCTCGCAACGGCGCACGACCTTGCGGGGGTGCCGGGCGCGGACCACGGTACCGCGCCCACTTTTTCACCTTCCGGGGTGCGCTGTCCGGCGCACTCCGGAGGGGTGGTATCGAACACGGGGCCGACTTCGCAAACGCTTGACGCAACAGGGGCCGCATCGCCACGCAAACGTGCGACGGGGGAGCCAGGACGGCTTCCCCGTCGTTGCTTTGTGGGTTGACGGGGCACCCGCGAGGGGAGCAAACTTCCATGGAGGCGTTTCCGGGCGGGCCTATGTTGACGCAATCGAAGAAGCTGGCCGCCCCCTGAGGACGTCGCATTCCCGGTCCCACCCGTCGGAAGCCTCGATGACGGCTGCGGAGCCCAGCGTTGGCCCGGGGATTGCTCAAGGATGGTCAGGTGTCGCCTGGTGCAGGTCGGACCGCCACGACCAACACGGTTCTGCCGTGTGGCTAAGCGGTGCGCCCGGCATTTCCTGCTTGTTCGTGGAGGTTTCATGGCCCAAATCGCTCTCTCCCCCGCCCTGGCCCCCGCACGGTCGCTCCTGGGGAAGGCGTTGTCCGGACTGGTCCTATCCGCGCTGCTGATCCACCCCGGCGAAGAATGGCTCAGCCGGGTCCTGCCCCAGGGTTCGACCCCAGGGCTGGCCTCAGGCGTCGCTGAAGCTGCCACCGCCGCTCCTGCGCGCAAATCCGCGAAGCGCACGACCCGGACCCGCACGACCACCGCCCAGCGTTTGAGGACGACTCGGCCGAAGAAGACGGTCGTGCGCGCCCGGGCCCCTCGCCGGGCGAAGGCCGGCAGGCGCGGCCATCGCGTCGCCCGCTCTGCCAACTACGTCAATGCACGCGCCGCGCTGCTGATCGATGCGCAGACGGGCGAAGTGCTCTACGAAAAGAACTCGGGCACGCCGATGCCGATCGCGAGCCTGACCAAGCTCATGACCGCCATGGTGTTCCTCGAGTCCAAGCCCGACCTCGGCAAGCGTGTGATGGTTTCGCGCGAGGATCTCGCGGGTTCCGGCAGGACGCAGCTGCGCGCCGGAGAGGTGCTGACCGAGCGCGACCTGCTGCACGCCTCGCTCCTCTCCTCCGACAACGCGGCGACCAAGTCGTTGGTGCGCAACTCGGGGATCGCGCCCGAGGAGTACCTGGCGCGCATGAATCGCAAGTCGCAGGTGCTCGGGCTGCCGAACACCCACTTCGTCGAGTTCACGGGTCTGTCGGAGATGAACGTCTCCTCGGCCTCCGAGTACGCACAGATCCTGAAGACCGCCAGCCTGCACCCCTTGATCGCGCACATCACGACGCTGCCGGACTACACGTTCCGCACCTCGAAGCGCGACCATCACCTGGTGAACACGAATCGTCTCTGCCGCTACGGAGTATTCGACGTCAAGGGCGGGAAGACCGGCTTCATCAACGAGTCGGGCTACTGCGTCGCGACGTGGGTTTCGACCGCCTCGCGCGAGGTCATCGCGGTGGTGCTCGGAGCCCCCTCGAACCCGGCGCGTTTCGCCGAGGCACGCCGCCTCATCGACCGCCTGGCCGTCGCCCCCGTGGTGTCCGCCCGGGGGATTTGACACGGCTTTCCTTGTCGGTTGCCGCCGGGGACCCTAAAATCCCCCGCATGCCTTCCGACGTGCAGCACCGGCGCCTGACCATGGAAGACCTCGCGAAGAATTTCGACGAGGTCATTCCTCCCTACACGGAGCAAGAGGCAATGACCGAAGCCGGTCGTTGCCTCTTCTGCTATGACGCGCCCTGCATCCGGGCGTGCCCCACGCATATCGACATCCCGTCGTTCATCAAGAAGATCGCGTCCTCCAACAAGCGGGGCTCCGCGCGAATCATCCTGGCGTCGAACCCGCTCGGGCTGACCTGCGCCCGGGTCTGTCCCGTCGAGCAGTTGTGCGAGGGCGACTGCGTCTTAGGCGCTCACCACAAGCCGATCGCGATCGGACGACTGCAGCGCCACGCCACGGACTGGCTGGCGGGTTCGTCCGAGTCGCCGTTCACGCCCGGGGCGCCGATCGGCGGCAAGGTCGCGGTCGTGGGCTCGGGGCCCGCCGGCCTGGCGTGCGCAATCACGCTGCGCCAGCTCGGCTACGAAGTGACCTGCTTCGAGGCCAAAACCCAGCCCGGTGGCCTCGACACCTTCGGCATCGTCTCCTTTCGCGAGCCGGTCGCGATCGCGCTCGCCGAGGCCAGGTTCGCCGAGCAGGCGGGCGTCCAGTTCCGCCTCGGCACGCGCGTCGGAGTCGACGTGCCGGTCGAGCAGCTGCTCGCGGATTTCGACGCCGTGTTCATCGGCGCCGGGCTTGGCCAGGTGCCGCGCCTCGGCATCGAGGGCGAGGAACTCCCCGAGGTGCTCGACGCGCTCCAGTTCATCGAGCGCACGAAGGTCGACCGACTCGACTCGATCCCGATCGGCCGCCGTGTGGCGGTGATCGGCGCGGGCAACACCGCGATCGACGCCGCCACCGCTTCGAAGCGACTCGGTGCCGAAGAGGTCTCGATCGTCTATCGGCGCTCGCTGGCCGAGATGCCCGCGTACGCGTTCGAGTACGACTTCGCGAAGATGGACGGCATCAACTTCCGCTGGCTCACCGCCCCCGTGCGCATCCAGGGCGAGGGCGGGCACGTCACCGGCCTCGAGTGCGTCCGCATGCAGCTCGGCGCACCCGGCCCGGACGGCCGCGCGCGGCCCGAGCCGATCGCCGGCAGCAACTTCACGCTCCCGCTCGACATGGTGATCAAGGCCGTCGGGCAGGAGGGCCGCTTCGAGTGGTTGGCCCCGCTCAAGCTGGCGGCCAGGGGCGGCCGCTTTGTGATCGCCCAGGACGGCTCGACCTCCCACCCCAGGGTCTTCTCCGCCGGCGACTGTGCGGGCGAGGGTGGGGCCGAAGCCACCGTCGTCGCCGTGGTCGAAGCCGGCAAGCGCGCGGCGGTCGGCATCGACGCCCGGCTGGGGGGCCCTTTGAAGCGAGCGCGCGGTCCTTCGGACGCGAGAATCCTCGGCGCGCCCATTCCGTTGCGGACCGCGTCGGCGTCGCCCGAGTACGTGCCCCAGGGAGTCCATCAATGATCGACCTCACGTCGGATACCGCGGGCATCAAGAGCCCGAACCCCTTCTGGCTCGGCTCGGGCCCTCCCACCAACACCGCCTATCAGGTCATGCGCGCGTTCGACGCGGGCTGGGGCGGCGCGGTGTGGAAGACCATCGGCGAGCCCATCGTCAACGTGTCCTCGCGACTCGGCGGGCTTCACCTGAATGGCCAGCGCATGGTCGGGCTCAACAACATCGAGCTCATCACCGACCGGCCGCCCGAGGTGAACTTCAAGGAGATCACCGAAGTCAAGAAGCGCTTCCCCAATCACGCCGTCATCGCCTCGCTCATGGTCGAGTCCAAGCGCGACGTGTGGCACGACGTGGTCAAGCAGGCGAACGACTCGGGCGCGGACGGGATCGAGCTCAACTTCGGATGCCCGCACGGCATGAGCGAGCGCGGCATGGGCGCCGCGGTGGGCCAGGTGCCG
>JBKJOC010000245.1:0-2902 GCA_046595725.1 Candidatus Eiseniibacteriota bacterium | reverse complement strand
GCACCATTTTTCGGCTGCGCGGCCAGGGCGACACCGAACTCCGTGATCGGAAACCAGTCGCAGCTCGCGGTCGGCCCAGGCCGGAAACAGAATCCTTGTGAACTGGAGGCGGGGGTTTCCTGCGCCCTGGCCTGCGCGGGCCCGGTGAGAATCAAGCCGATGGTCAGGAGCGCAAGTGAAACTCTGCTTCGTACCACGTTGCTCACTGAACTCCCATTTCGTTTTCTGGGCCAGTACTTCATCGAGTCTCCCTTCCCTGCGACTCCCGCGGTGCGGATCAAGTCCGGAGCAGCGCGTAATCAGGCATCGGGTTCATTTGCCAGGGCCTGTAGCTTGAGAACGGTTGCCCAGTTCCTTGTGGTGGCTGACCTGCCGACTTTGCCGACAAGAGCTTCCCAAGCTTTGCTTTCAAGGATTCCCGCAGCGCACAGCAGGTACGCGGCACTCTTGCCCACAGCGAACTGCTCGGGTGGAACGACGAGCGACTCGACCGCCGCAAGACCCGACAGCGCCTTGGCGTCCTGAACGAAGGCAACCAGGAAGCGGGAATGCACTGGCGCGTCCGCTTTGATCGAGTTCTCGGAGATGATGGCCGCCAGTTCCTTCGCCGACTTGACGATGACCGGCACCTCGATCTTGAGGTGACCAGCGATTGCAGCCGCTATGTTCAGGGCATGCTGGGCCGACGTGCCTCTGGCTGTGTGGAATACAGCGTTTCCACTGTTGAGCAACGTAGCCACGTTCGTGTAGCCCAGACCTGAGAGCAGGGCGCGAAGTTCAGCCATGGGAACACGCTTGGCCTTGCCAACGTTGACGCCGCGCAGGAGAGCTACGAACTTGGTCATTTCCGACGCCTAAGATCGGGATCATCTGGGAACGGAGCGATCCCTGCGCGTTGACAGTGGCCCGATTGACATACACACATAGACGAGGTCCTTCTGAATCTCGCTTGGCCCGCAGTACTATTGCACACCGAACGCGCGCGTGTCCCGCCTTGCGCAGCCCGAACCAGAAGCCTGCCGAACGGCGGGATCGCGGGGGGCCGTCAATCCGCCTCGTGCAACGATACCTTGAGGGTTCCACGTCCGCTCCCCGCAGAGGACCCGCCCTTTGTAGATCTGCCTGTCCGGAGTTGGTTGCTGCGTCCGGCCCGGCGCGTCATGCTCACTTCCATCGTTCCAGCTTGCTCGAACTCCTTTGGGTGCGTATGATCACAGGCTTTTCAGCAAAACCGGCCTGCTGGGAGGGTCCCCCCCGTCTCAAGTGTTTTCCCTTACTCGGCACGCAAGGAGAAGCTCCATCTCGAGCAGGATTCTCGGCGCCGATGCGCAGTTCGCCACTGATCTGCATGCGTTGTTGTGGGACGGTCGCGGCTCGTCTCCAGGTGCCTCCTTCCCGGAATCGGCACAGTCCGTGGATATGGGGTAGCCTCCCAAGATGGCACTGACACCTTGCAGCAATTCGGGCACGAGCGAGATCGGCGCGCCACTCGGCGCGGGCGGCATGGGCGAAGTGTACCGCGTTCGCGATCTACCGCTCGGACACGAAGTGGCGCTCAAGGTGCTGCCTGAGGACCTGGCCTCGGACGCGAATCGGCTGGCGCGCTTCGAGCGCGAGGCGCAAATCGCGGCCAGCCTCAACGCCGTTGGAGCGACATGATCGGGCAGAGAATTTCCCACTATCGCATCCTTTCGAAACTCGGCGCGGGTGGCATGGGTGTGGTGTATTGCGCCTACGACGAACAGCTCCAGCGAGAGGTCGCGATCAAGCTGCTGCCTCCCGAGGCCGTCGCTGACGACACCGCACGCCGTCGGCTCCTGCGCGAGGCGCGCCTGGCCTCCCAACTCAACCATCCCAATATCTGCACGATCTACGAAGTCGGCGATAGCGAGGGCATGGCGTACATCTCGATGGAGCGCGTGGAGGGCCGTCCACTCGACCTCCTGATCGGCTCGCGCGGGCTGCCCTTCGACAGCGTTCTCCGTTACGGGACCCAGATCGCGGATGCTCTGGCCTACGCCCATGAGCATGGTGTCATCCACCGCGACCTCAAATGCGCCAATACCCTCGTCACCACGGAAGGCCGCGTGAAGGTGTTGGATTTCGGGCTGGCCATTCGTGTCGCAGACCACATTGGAGGCGAAACAACGATGCTCTCCCGGACACTCACCGAGTCCGGGGCGATCGTGGGCACGCCGCAATACCTCGCGCCCGAAATTCTGCGCGGCGAAGTCGCCGATGCGCGCAGCGACCTGTGGTCGCTCGGAGTGCTGCTCTACGAGATGGCAAGCGGCGCGCGCCCTTTCCAGGGTGTCACAGCGATCGAGCTGGGTGCCGCCATCCTGCACGCGCCGCCCGAGCCGCTGCCGGCTCGGGTGCCGTCGGGCCTCGCGGCAATCATCGACCGTTGCCTGGCAAAGGATCCGGCACAACGCTACCGGCAGGCCGGGGAAGTTCGGGCGGCTCTGGAGGGCCTCGTACCCAGCGGGACTGCCAGGGCCACTGTTCCAAGGCAGAACTGGTTGCGGCCAATGAACGCGCGGCGGGGACGGATCTGGCTTTGGGCGGCCGCGACTGCGCCGTTTCTCCTCGCCGCGGTCGTGCTGTTCGACGTCGCCGGGACAAGGACTCGCCTGTTCCCGGGTCGTGACACGGGCCGCATCACCTCCCTCGCTGTGCTCCCGCTGGAAAACTTCTCGCGCGATCCCGATCAGCAATACTTCGCCGATGGGATGACCGAGGAGTTGATCAGCGCCCTGGCCCAGATCAGTACGCTGCGCGTGATCTCCCGAACCTCCATCATGGGCTTCAAGGGCACGAAGCTACCGCTGCCCGAAATCGGTCGGAAGCTCGGCGTGGACGCGATCGTCGAAGGCTCGGTGCGGCGCTCGGGCGATCGGGT
>JBKJOC010000003.1:0-8288 GCA_046595725.1 Candidatus Eiseniibacteriota bacterium | reverse complement strand
GGTGGCGATCACGCCTTCGCAGGTGCGCCTCGTGGTGAGTCTTCGCCCGTCCCAACTCGCGGCCAGCGTGGTGCGCGAACTCAAGGGCCGCAGCGCGCTCACCCTCCTGCGCCAGTGCCCCGATCTGCGCGTCGCGCTCGGCGGCAACCTGGCGTGGAACGACCGCTACGCGCTGGCCACGGTCAGCCCGAAGCAGCTCCCCCGGCTGGCGGAGCGGTTGAAGAGCCTCTGATTCTCGGTCTCACCTTCGGGATTCGGGATGTTCGTCGAGCGGTTCGAGGATGCTGTGCGATCCGGGTGGGGACCCGCCGCCGATGGACACCCGGTCCCGAGGATTTCCTCGCAGCGGGGCTCACCAGATTTTGCACCGCGGGGCGCGTCGGGCTCGGGTCTTGGTCTCCTCTGTTCTCGAAAAGAGTTTCGATGATCCTGCATGTGGATATGGACGCCTTCTTTGCTTCGGTGGAGCAGGCTTCGAATCCGCGGCTGCATGGGCGGCCGGTCGTGGTTTGCGGGGATCCGGATCGTCGGGGGACCGTGGCCACCGCTTCGTACGAAGCGCGCGTGTTCGGAGTCACGGCCGGGATGCCCACCGGGGAAGCGCGGCGGCTCTGCCCGCAAGGGGTGTTCCTCGAGGGGCAACCCGAGAAGTATCGATCGGTCTCGGTCTACCTGCTCGAGCTCTACAAGCGGATCACGCCCGCCGTCGAGCCGTTCAGCATCGACGAGGCCTTCCTCGACCTGGCCGGGACTCCCCATGACGCCACCCCCGAAACCGCCGAGCGGGCGGCGCGGACGATCCAGCGCTGGAGCCGGGAGCGCCTCGGCCTGTCGGCCACGGTCGGCATGGGCCCGAACAAGCTGATCGCGAAGATGGCCTCCGGAATCGAGAAACCGCGCGGGTTGACCCGGCTCGACGAAGACGCGTTCCGCCGCAGGTTCTGGCCGCTGCCGGCGCGCGCGTTGTGGGGGATCGGCGCGCAAACCGCCGCGGCGCTCGAGCGCCTGGGAGTGCGCACGATCGGCGACCTCGCGCACTTCCCGGAAGCGCGCCTTGCCGGAGCCTTCGGAATCAACGGGCCGCGCATGAAAGTTGCGGCCTGGGGCGAGGATCCGAGCCCGATCGTGCCTTATTATGAGGGCGTGGATGCCCAGAGCATGGGGCACGAGTTCACGCTGCTCACGGACCTGAGGGACAGCGACGTGCTCGAGGGACTCCTGCTTCGCCTTTCGGACCAGGTAGCGCGCAGGATGCGCAAGGAAAGTTACCGGGGGCGTGTCGTGGTCCTGAAATTGCGCTACGCCGACTACGACACGGTGCTCAGGCAGCGCACACTCCCTTCGTTCACCGACGACGAGCGGGTGATCCACACCGTGGTCCGGAGGCTGTTCCGGGAAAACCGGGACCGGCGCGCAGTGCGGCTTCTGGGGGTGTCCATGGCGGGAATGGCAAAGGCCCACGGCGCCGAGCAGCCCTCGATCTTTGAGCACGAGCGGCGGGCCCGCGCGCTCACGCGCCAGATCGACCTCCTGCGCGATCTCTACGGCGAACGCTCGGTCCTGCGAGCCGCCGCCCTGCGCTGAAGGCCGGTCGAGCCGGATGAGCGCCCACCCGGAAATCATCCTCGGCACGTCGGGCTTCTCGTTCGTCGACTGGATCGGGCCGTTCTACCCGGAGGGCACACGCCGCGCGGACATGCTCTCGCTCTATGCCGGCAGGTTTTCCGCCGTCGAGATCAATGCGACCTATTACCGGATCCCGCCCGCCTCGACGATGGAGAGTCTCGACCAGCGGACCCCGGCAAGATTCGAGTTCGTGCTCAAGGCGCACCAGTCGATGACGCACGAGAAATTCCCGCCCGACTCCACGACCTTCGAGGCGTTCCGCGCCTGCGCCGCACCGCTCGCGCGATCGGGCAAGCTGCGTGGCGTGTTGCTACAGTTTCCGTGGGCGTTTCGCCCGACCCTGGGCGCGCGCAAGCGGCTGGATCTCCTCTCCGCGGAACTCGCGGACGTGGCGCCCCTGTTCGTCGAGTTCCGCCATGCCTCCTGGCTCACGGACAGGGTGTTTCGATACCTCGAGGAGCGGGGCATCGGCTATTGTTCGGTGGACGAGCCGGCGCTGCCAGGGCTCGTGCCGCCGCTTGCGCGGATTACGGGCAAGGTCGGCTACGTCCGCCTCCATGGCCGCAACGAAGCAAACTGGTGGGGCAAGGGCGGCGATCGCTACGACTACGATTATTCCCCCGAAGAATTGAAGGAGTGGGTGGCGAAGATCCGCGAACTTGCCGAGAAGTCCAGCAAGGTCTACGTCTTCTTCAACAACTGCCACGCCGGGCAGGCGGCGCGCAATGCGCTGCTCATGCGCGACATGATGCAGCAGGACCTGATGGCGGGTGTCCGATGAGCGGGCGCATCCGGTTCGCCATGAGTCTCGTGTTCGCGACCGTCCTGGGTGCTGGTTTCGCACACGCGCAAGCGACGCACTCCGCGCCTGCGCCCTGGATTCCCGCCGGCTTCGACTCGACCCGGCTGTGGGGTCGCGAGGCGCGCACCCTCCTCGATGCCACAACCATCGATTCGATCGGGCCCGGCCAGTCGCGCGCGTTCGGCCTGCTCGACCGCATGGTGCGCCGTTCCTTCCTGGCGCTCGGGCCGCGCGGGATGCGCGGCGCGCGGGGCGTCCTCGCCCTGACCGACAGCCTCAAGCTCGATGTCGAGATGGCGCAGGACACGGAGCTGCCGCAATTCGTCGTCGTGACCTACTTCAACACCAAGTTCGCGGGCTATGCGGCCTGGACCTCGCTGTTCTGGTGGCGGGGCGATGAGTTGTTCAAGCAGTCGATCCTGCTCGCAGGCGGGCGCGACGTGCAGATGGACGTCTGGTGGACAGGCAACGAACTGGCGCCCTACGAAATGGCGCTGGTCGACCACCGAAGGGCAGGGGATCCGCGCGAGGGCTTCTTCACGCTGCTGCGGATCTCGCGCCAGGCCGAATTCTGGGGCGCGATCCAGTCCGGCCGACGGTCAATCGACCTCGGCGGTCCCGGACCCGCCCGGCTGGTCGATCTCGACAACGACGCCGTGCCCGAGCTAGTCCACTGGGCGACGTCCGAGCCCGATGTGCGCTTCGTCAAGGATCCGAACCTGCCGCCCGTCCTCTCCGAGCGGACGTGGCGGCGGACCGACGACGGGTTTCGCCTGCTCGACCGGCGCACCGTGGCAACACCGTTCTCGACCTTCGTCCTGTTCCTGCGCGCGCTCGAGAGCGGCCAGGCCGGGCTCGCGCGCTCGCTCGTGGCGACGCCTTCGGTCTATGTCAAGGCGCAGGGCCTGAAGCTCGGGACCTACCGCGCTGCCGCGTCGTGGCGGGCATCGGAACCCGCGCCCGGCGCGCGCTGGGCGGAGTCGATGCGCTTCCAGTACGGCACGCCGCCAAGGCTCGAGAAGGGAATCGAGGTCCGCATGAAGGAAGTCGAGGGCCACTGGCTGATCGACGGGCTGACGCCGCTCGCGCTCGGGCTGCCGACGCCGGCGCCGAAGCCTGCCCCGCGGCGCAGCGGGGGCACGCGGCGATGAGCGTGCGCGACGCCCTTCGCATGGGCGCGCTGGCGCTCGCCATCGCGGCGTTCCCCGGCTGCGGAGGCAGTCGGGTCGATCCGCCGGGGGACGACGACAACGGCGGTGCGAGCCGCTCGGACGCCGAGCCTGACTCGCTCGCGGCGTGGGCGAGCCGCGCGCGCGACCTGTGGGCGGGGGGCGACTCGCTCGACGGGAAGGAGGCCGATGCGCTTGCGCGCGAGGCGTTCCGGGCTTCGTGGATCCAGGCGGCGGACGCCGTCGAGTCCGCGCAGGATGCGACCACCACGGAGCGCTTGCCGAACGTCGGGAAGGCCGGCAGCGGGCCCACCAGCAACGAGGTGATCGACGTCCTCGCACGCGTCGGGCTGACGGCCGACGTGAAGGTGGCGCATGGTGGCGCCGTGGTCTGGCAGGTCGTGATCTCAGACCCCCTCGGCTCCTCCGGCGCGCGGGCGGAGTTCCTGGCGTGGCCCGACCCCCGCACATCGGGCGACACGCCAATCCTCGAAGACCTGCCGGCGCGCGCGCCCTCACGCGGCCACTACGGACCGGACGCGGTGGGCGACCTGGCGAGCTGGACCTCGGGTGAGAGCGCCGGTCTGGCGTCGGCATGGGGGCGACCGCGCTCGCGCGGGGGACTCGAGATCGCGCTCGCCTCGCGCAAGAAGGCCGATTCGGGCCCGTGGGTGGTCACCTCCAATCGCCTGCTCCAGGTCGAGGCCGACACGGCCCTGTTCGAGAGCACCGCCGGATCGAACGCTCCGACCCTGCGCGTGATCGGGGCCGGGGGCCGCGACCCGATGTTCGACTCCTGCCCCAACTGTCCGCACCTCGAGCGCGTCCAGCGCTACGTCTTCCGGGGCGAGACCTGGTCGCTCTCCGACGAGCGGGTTTCGCCGACGCCCTACGCCGCCTTCGTCGCCTTCCTCCACGCGTTGCGCGAGGGCCTGCCCGAGGCCGCCCTGCCCTACGCCAGCGGGATCGAGGTCATCGAGCAGGCGAAAGCCCTGGGACTCGACATCCGGCGCGGGCCGTTGCGCGCGGCGCCGGGGACGCTCGCGACCGACGTCACGCAGCGATACCGCACGGGCGGCACCGAGGCCATCGAGGTCACGCTCACGAACACGGGCGAGCGCTGGGTGGTCTCGGACGTGCGGCCCACCCGGATCGTCCTCGAGTAGTCGCCATGATCGACCGACCCGATTTGCCGCTCTTCGGCCTGAGACCCTGGGCCACGAGCCCGCAGCGCGATGCCACCGACCCGGGCGCCGGCCGCCTCGTCGAGCACGAGCCGGCGCCTTACGAGCGCAGGCGGAAGGCGGCCTTGGGTCGCGATCCGGGCATGGGCCCCGACTTCGATGCCTGGATCGCCGAGACAAGGGGCGCGCGCGATTACGGCGGCGAATTGGCGCACGTCGAGCGCCTGGCGGCGCGTCCTGCGCGCCACGCCGCGCCCTCGGCGGTGCTGCCCGGGCCGCTCCTGAGCGCCCTCGATGCGCTCGGGATCGAGCAGCTCTACACCCACCAGGCGCAGGCGATCGATCTCGTGCGGGCGGGGCGATCGGTGGTGCTGGTGACGGGGACGGCGAGCGGCAAGACGCTGGCCTACAACCTGCCCGTGGTCGAGCGCCTGGCCCAGGAGAGCGACGCGCACGCGCTCTACCTGTTTCCGACCAAGGCGCTCGCCCAGGACCAGCTCAAGAGCCTGGGTCGACTGCTCGATGCGGGAACGGGAGCGCTGCGCGCACACGTGCGCCCGGGCGTCTACGACGGCGACACCAGCGTCTCAGCCCGGCGCAAGCTCAGGCAGGAGGGCAACCTTGTCCTCACCAATCCCGACATGCTGCACCAGGGGATCCTGCCGTATCACGCCAAGTGGGGCCGCTTCTTCCGCGGGCTGCGCTACGTCGTGATCGACGAGATCCACACCTACCGCGGCATCTTCGGCTCCAACGTCGCGCTGGTGCTCAGGCGGCTCCGGCGCATCGCGCGCCACCACGGCGCCGACCCGGTGTTTATCTGCTGCTCGGCGACGATCAAGAACCCGGGCGAGCTGGCCGAAGCCCTGATCGGCGGCCAGGCGCACGTGGTGGACGATGACGGCGCGCCGCGCGGTCCCAAGACGATCGCGTTCTGGAACCCGCGCTACCTCGACGCCGACGAGCTCGAGCGGCGCTCGGCCAACGGCGACGGCGGGCGGATCTTCACCGACCTCCTGCGGCGCGGCGCATCGGTCATCGTGTTCACCAAGGCGCGCGTGACGGCCGAGATCATCTACCGCTACGCCCACGAGACGCTGATGCACAAAGCGCCCGCGCTTGCGCCCAGGATCGCGCCCTATCGCAGCGGCTACCTCGCCGAGGAGCGGCGCGCGATCGAACGCCGATTGTTCTCGGGCGAGCTCGCCGGGGTGGTGAGCACGAATGCGCTCGAGCTCGGGATCGACGTGGGCTCGCTCGATGCGGCGGTGATCGTGGGCTTCCCGCCGACGATCGCGAGCACGTGGCAGCAGGCGGGCCGCGCGGGCCGCAGCCAGGACCCGGCGCTGGCGGTCATGGTGGCGTACAACGAGCCGATCGATCAGTACCTGATGCGCCATCCCGAGTACTTCTTCGGACAGTCGCCCGAGGCGGCGGTGGTCGACCCGCACAATCCCTACCTGCTTGCCGGTCAGCTCGCCTGCGCGGCCTACGAGCTGCCGCTCACGCCGGAGGATGAGGGCACGTTCGGCCCGCAGGCGCGCGAACTGCTCGAGGCGCTGGCGGAGGACGGACAGGTGCGAGCGATCGACGAGCGCTGGTACTGGTCCTCGATCGACTACCCGGCGGCGAGGCTCAACCTGCGCACGATTGCCGACAACACCTTCACCATCGTCGACGCCTCCCGAAACAACGAGGTGCTTGGCACCGTCGACGCGATCTCGGCGCCCGAACTCGTGTTCCCCGAGGCGATCTACCTGCACGAGGGCCGCTCGTACTACGTGCAGAAGCTCGACCTCGAGATGAAGGTCGCGTACTGCGAGCCGCGCGAGGTCGATTACTACACGCAGCCCGTACTCGACACCAACATCGTGGTCAGGGAGGCGGCGCGCACGCGCCCCGCGGCCGGAGCGGAGCTCTCCTTCGGCGAGGCGACGGTGTCCTGGAACACGATCGGCATGAAGAAGGTGCGCTTCCACTCGCTGGATTCCATCGGTTACAAGGCGCTCGACCTGCCGCGGCTCACGCTCGACACGGTGTCGCTCTGGTGGGCTCCGCCCGCCGAGGCGCGGGCCGCGGTCAAGGCGTCGGGGAAGGCGCCGGGCGAGGCGCTCTCGGGGGTGCGCAACCTGGTGGTCACGCTGATGCCGCTGTTCGCGATGTGCGACCCGTCGGACATCGGCGGCGTGCTCGACTCGAAGAACCTGGGCAAGCAGGCGCTGTTCGTCTTCGACCGCTACCCGGGCGGTCTCGGGTTCGCCGAGCAGGCATTCCACCGCTTCGAGGAGCTGCTCCGCGCCTGTCGCGCGCTGATCGAGGACTGCCCCTGCGACGACGGCTGTCCCTCGTGTGTCGGCCTGCCGATCCTGCGGCCCCCGCAGCAGCAGGATCCCGACCTCTCCAACGGCTGGCCCATGCCGTCCAAGAGGGCGACGCGCACGCTGCTCGAGGCGCTTGATCTCGGGGCGGCATCGTGAGTGGTGGGGCGCTGTCGCGCGCCCTGGCGCGGCTCGCCGAGAGTCGGATGCGCGCCGGGTCGTACGATGCGCCATTGGCGCCGCGCCCCGCGTTTCGGGACCTGACACGCGAGGAGGTCGGCGTCGAGAGCTTCCTGCCCGGCGGCGTGGTGGAAAACAGCTACGGCAAGGTCTACCTGCACGAGCGCCTGCGCTCGGAGATCGAGTCGCGCACGAAGAAGTGGGGTCGCTACCCCTCGAAGCTCTCGCGCCGCCTGTTCCTGCACGCGGAGCTCGAGGCGTTCGCGCTCCTGGGTTGCGCGGACACGGTGTTCTTCGACCTCGAGACCTGCGGGCTCTCGAACGCGCCGGTCTTCCTGGCGGGTACCATGCACTGGAACGGGAGCGACTACGTCGTCCGGCAGTACTTCGCGCGGCACTATGGCGAGGAGGCGGCGCTGGTCGACGAGCTGGCGCGTTTCCTCTCGGGCTTTGCAACGGTGGTGTCCTACAACGGCAAGTCCTACGACGTGCCTTTCCTCTCCGATCGGGCGTCGCTCCACCGCGTGCCGTTCGAGCGCCCCCGGCGCCACGTCGACCTTGTCCACCACGCCCGCCGGCGCTGGAACGGCATCCTGCCGAACTGCCGGCTGGTCACCCTCGAGGCGCACATCTGCAAGCGTCGGCGCGTCGGTGACGTGGCCTCGGACGAGATTCCCGGCCTCTATCACGACTACGTCAGGAACGGCGGTGCGCACCGGCTGGTCCCGGTGTTCCACCACAACCTGCTCGACGTCACCACGATGGACGAGATCCTGCGCGCGCTGGTGGGCGACCCGCCCTCGCAGGCGTGCGAGGAGGAGTTGCCGGTCTACGAGTCCTAGGGCCGGTGCGCCTGGACGCAGGCCATCGGGATCGTCAACGCCAGGTCGCCCCGTTCGGCGGCCGTCGCGTTCAGCCTGCCTTCGAGCGCCTCGAAGACCTCATCCTCGTGTTCCGGCGTTGCGATTGCGCGCCATGCGGGCAGGAAGCCGAGCCGGATGAAGGAGTG
>JBKJOC010000508.1:0-7947 GCA_046595725.1 Candidatus Eiseniibacteriota bacterium | reverse complement strand
GTGTTCGACCACGTGGTCGAGCCGGGCCTGCTCTCGAGCTACTTCACGAGCGAGGCCAGCGGACCGCTCGAAGCCGGGAAGACCGTGCGCTGGACATGGCCGAGCGGGGAGAGCGCGACCGTCGACGTCGAGTCGGTCGAGCGCAACGCGCGCGTCGTGTTCACCTGGAAGGCGTCGCAGGTCGACACCAGGACGCGCGTGACGATCACGTTCGAACTCCGGGACGCCTTGAAGACCCGAGTCACGATTGTCGAGGAAGGCTGGGAGGACGCCGCTGCGGGAGCGGCCTCGGCGTTCGAACACTGCGCCAGGTGGCAGCACATGGTGCTGAGCCTCAAGGCCCGGATGGGACTCGGGATCGACCTGCGGAGTTAGCTCGCGCCCGACGCGCTGGTCACGCTGTACACCCAGTCCGTTCCAACCACGCCCGCGAAGGTGAAGCTCCACCCCTCACAGCGTGTACCCCTGCCAGAGCAGCGCGAACACCACCGCCGCGCCGACGCTCACCACGAACAGCGCCCACGCCAGCCACGCCCCCCGGCCGCGCGCAGATGCCGCGCGCTCGAGTTCGTCCGCCCGCACACGAAGCCGCGCGTTGTCCTTCGCCAGATCCACTCCCTGCGCCTGCGCGCGCTCGAGCGCGGCCTCGGCGTCCCTCGCGCGCGCCTCGGCGGGCGCGATCTTGCGCGTGATCGCGTCCTCGTAGCCGGTCCCGTGTCCCGGCCCGCCGCTCATGAGTGCCCCTCGGCCGCGAGCCAGTGGCGCGCAGCCGCCACCGCCTCGGCGACCCGGGCGGGGGAGGTGCCGCCGGTCGCCGCACGGCGCTCAAGCGCCGAATCGAGCGAGAGCCCCGCCGTGACCGCGGGCGTGAACTCGGATCCGAGCGCGCTCCACTCCTCGGCGGCCAGGTCCTCGAGGCGGCGCTCGCCGCCGGGACCCCCGCCGTCGAGCGCCTGCACCGCGCGCGCCACCGACTGGTAGGCGTCGCGGAACGGCATGCCCGCGCCGGCGAGGCGCTCGGCCAGTTCGGCGGCGAGAATCCACCCGCCGAGGCCCGCGCGGGCGCGCGCTGCATCGAGCACCAGGCCGCGCACTGTGCCCGACAGTGCGTGCGCCACCGCGCGCGCGCTGTCGAAGGAGTCGAACACGCCCTCCTTGTCCTCCTGCAGGTCCTTGTTGTAGCCCGAGGGCAGCGCCTTGAGCGTCGCGCCGAGCGCGGTGTAGCGCCCGAGCGCGCGCGCCGCCTTGGCGCGGGCCAGTTCGCAGGCGTCCGCGTTCCTCTTCTGGGGCAGCGCCGACGATCCGGTCGTGAACGCGTCGGGCAGGCGCGCGAAGCCGAACTCGCGCGTCGAGAACAGCACCAGGTCCTCGGCCAGCCGCGAGCCGTGCAGCAGGAAGAGATGCGCGGCGTGCAGGAAGCCGAGCGCGAAGTCGCGGTCGCTCACCGCGTCGATCGAGTTGGCCGAGGGCGCGCCGAACCCCAGGTCCTTTGCGAGCTCGAGCCGATCGATCGCGGCCGGCGTGCCCGAGAGCGCGGCCGAGCCGAGCGGGCAGGAGGCGAGCGCGGCCTCGCGCACCTGCGCCAGGCGGCGCGTGTCGCGGCGGAGCGCCTCGACGTGGGCCAGCGCCCAGTGCGCGGCAAGCACGGGCTCGGCCTGCTGGAGGTGCGTGTAGCCCGGCAGCACCACGCCCGCGTCGAGCCACTCGTCCGCGCGGTCGGTCAGCGCCAGGACCAGCCCGCGCGCGTCGCGGGCGAGCGCCATCGAGGCTTCGGCGGTCCACAGCCTGAGGTCGGTCGCGACCTGGTCGTTCCGGCTCTTGCCGCGGTGGATGCGCCTTCCGAGGTCGCCGAGGCGCACGGTCAACTCCGACTCGACCAGCGTGTGGACATCCTCCTCGTCGCGCTTCGCTGCCTCCGCCGGCGGGAGCGTGCGCCCGAGGTCTTCGAGCGCGGCGACGAGCCGCGCGGACTCCTCTGCGGTCACGAGCCCGGCACGGCCGAGCGCGCGCGCCCACGCCGCATTGACCGCCAGGTCCTGCGGCAGGAGGCGGGCGTCGTACGGCAGCGAGCGCTGCGCGGCGAAGAACGCGGGGTCGGGTGCGCCGGCGATGCGGCCTTTCCACAGCGGGTCGGTGGTCATGGAATGCAAGGTCGCCCGCGTCGCGGATTCGGTCAAGAGATTGCCCGCGGCGGGCGTTTCGCCTTGACTCCGGAGGCGCAAATTGCGAACCTCGGCCGACCCAAGATAGGGGCTAAGTTCCTTTTTGACCGCAAGATCGGACCCTCCCTTGCCCCACGACTGGACGCGACATCCTCGAACATGGGCTGCCGTCGCGTTGTGCGCGCTCGGCCTCGCCTGCGCGTGGGTTCCGGACGCGCTCGCGCAGGGGACCGGCAAGATTGCCGGCAAGGTCACCGACCGGAAGACCGGCCGCGCGCTGGCGTTCGTCAACATCGCCATCCCCGAGGCGAGGACCGGCGCCCTCTCCGACTCCAAGGGCGAGTTCCTGATCGGCAACGTCGCCCCCGGCACCTACTCCCTGATCGCCCAATTCACCGGCTACGAGAAGACCACCGTGGGCGCCGTGACGGTGACTGCCGGCCAGACCGCGAGCGTCAAGATCGCGATGCCCGAGATCGTGGTGAAGACCGAAGCGGTGTTCAACGTCACGGGCGAGCGCCCGCTGGTCGACGTCAAGGAAGGCTCGACGCGCCGCACGGTGCGGGCGGACGACATCCAGAACCAGGGCCTGCAGAGCCTCCAGGACGTGGTCGCCCAGCAGGCCGGCGTCTCGAGCGAGAACGGCCAGATCCGCGTGCGCGGCGGCCGCGCAGACGAGACCACGTTCATCATCGACGGCGTGACCAATCGCGACCCGATCTCCGGCCAGAGCACCGCGGGCAGCATCAACGCGCGCTCGGTGGCCGAGGTCAACGTCATCGCGTCCGGCTTTTCCGCCCGTTATGGCCAGGCGCTCTCGGGCATCGTCGACGTCAAGCTCAAAGAGGGCGGCCAGAAGTTCGAGGCCGGCTTCTCGGCCCAGCGCGGGAACTGGTTCACGCAGTATTACAACGGCGTGATCTCGGGGCCCGACTGGTTTGCGGGCGGGCTCTCGCGCCTCGGCATCAAGCTGCCGGGGGAGACCTCGTTCCTGCTCGACCTCTCGACCGACTTCTCGAACACCTACCTGCCGAGCATCCAGGACCAGGCCGGCCGGCCGCGACTGGGCTCCGGCTACCAGGACTCCTTCCTCGGCAGGAAGTTCACTTACTCGCCCGACATCTTCATGCCGGCCGAGGAGAACACCTGGCGCGGCCTCTACAAGTGGACGTGGAAGCCGGACGGCAAGAACAAGCTCGACTTCGGCTACAGCAAGCGGCTGTCCTTCGACCAGGGGTTCTCGCGCTCGCCGCTGGGCGACATCGCCGGTCAGTCGATCCCGTATCCGTGGGCTTTCAAGGACCGCTTCCAGCACGCGCCGACCGTGACCGAGGACATCAGTTCGCTCGCGCTCACGCTCACGCACACCATCAACAAGAGCGCGTACCACTCGCTCCAGATCGCGCGCACGTTCAACGCCCAGGAGACGGCGGTCAACGGCCAGCGCTGGCCCGCGTATGAGCAGCCCGACGATCTCGCGCTGCCGCCCGGCCAGAACCGCCCGTACTTCGTGGACTCGGGGGACGCCAACTCCTGGACCAACTACTGGTCGGAGAGCATCTCGACCGACTACAAGCTCGGCATGAACCTGGGGCGGATCCACAAGACCGAGTTCGGCTTCTTCAACTCGTTCCAGAACGTGCAGCTGGTGACGATCCTCGATCCGTGGGTCTTCGACCCGGACGGGCTCGGCCGCGACCATGACCTGTGGCACGTCTACCCGGCGATCGGCGCGGTTTACGCCTCGGATCGACTCGAGTTCGAGGGCTTCGTCGCCGAGGCGGGCGCGCGCGTCGACTATTGGTTCCCGGGCGACCAGCTCGAGAGCGCGGTCAACGACACGGCGAACACCAACGTCAGCGTTGCCACGCGCGAGGCCTTCCAGCGCGACACCGGGTCGCTCTTCGGGCATCGCGTCAAGGCGGTGCTCTCGCCGCGCGTGACGGTCTCGCACCCGATCCAGAACCGCGACAAGTTCTTCTTCAACTTCGGCCAGTTCACGCAGTTCCCGTCGTACGTCTTCGTCTACTCCAAGCTGACCTCGGTGTCCTCGGCGTCGTTCCCCGTGCTCGGCAACGCCAACCTCAATCCCGAGAAGTCGGTGCAGTTCGAGGTCGGCGCACAGCACCTGTTCCCGAACGACGCGGCGGCGAAGATTTCGCTCTTCCAGAAGGACATCTACGACTACCCGACCTCGGTGCGCTTCCGCCGCCAGGAAGGCACCGTGATCTCGGATTTCTTCGTCTACCTGAACTCGGACTTCAGCCGTGCGCGCGGGTTCGAGCTCGAGTTCGAGAAGCCGCGCCGCAACAACATCAAGTGGAAGGCGAGCTACGAGTTTTCGGTCGCCAAGGGCAAATCGAGCGATCCCAACGCCGCGAAGATCGTGGAGGAAGGCGGCGGCAACGCGTCCGAGCCGCCGCTCTCCGAGGGCTTCCTGTTCTGGAACCGGCCGCACCGGCTGACCGGCAACTTCGACTTCCGGGTGCCGTCGAGCGGCGACCGGCCCAGGCTGTTCGGCGTCAGCTTCCCGCACGGCTTCGGCTTCAATCTCTTCGGGACGCTCCAGTCGGGCAAGGCATATACGCCGCAGGACGTGACGGGCAACGCGACCGGTCGCGTGTTCTCGAAAAACGGCCCGCTCGAGGCGGTGTTCAACCTGCGCCTCAACCAGGAGATCCGGGTGAGCGGCAACCAGAAGCTCAACCTCTACCTGATCGGCGAGAACATCCTCGACTGGAAGGTGGTCAAGCGCGTCGACCCGTCGACGGGCAAGGCTCCGGCCAGAGGCGAGGGGCAATACGTGGACCCGACGCCGTTCGAGGTCAACGCCGTGCTGACCAACCCGGCCTACTTCGGCGCGCCGCGCCGCTTGCGCCTGGGAGTCGACTATGACTTCTAGGCTCAAGATCGCCGCGCTCGTCCTGCTCGCCTGCGCCTTCCCGGCGCTTGCGCGCGCGCAGGGCGTCGGCAGCCAGCGCGTCGGCACCTCGGGCGGCAACTTCCTCAAGATCGGCATCGGCGCGCGCGCCGTCGGCATGGGCGAGGCGTTCGTCGCGGTGGCGAACGACCCCTCGACGATCTACTGGAATGCCGCCGGCGTGGCGTCGCTCATCCGCAGCGAGGCCCTGGTCAGCCACACCCAGTGGCCCGCCGACATCTCCTACGAGCACCTGACCTACGTGCTGCCGAGCAAGAAGCTGGGCGGCTCGATCGGCATCCAGTTCGGCCTGCTCCACACCGACATCGAGCAGACGACCGAGGAGCATCCCTTCGGCACCGGCCAGACCTTCACCTATGCCGACTGGAACGCGGGCGTGACCTACGGCCGACGCCTCACCGACCGCCTCCTGATCGGCGTCGGCGGCAAGTTCGTGCACGAGGACCTGGGCGCCGATGTCGGCGGCACGTCCGTCAACACCTGGCTGGTCGACATCGGCTCGATCTACTACCTGGGCATCTCGAGCGTGCGGATCGGAATGGCGCTCTCGCACTTCGGGCCGGACTTTCAGGGCGGCGGCACCTTCACCTCGGCTACCGGCGAAGAGCGCGCCTACGACAACTTCAGCCCGCCCACGACGTTCCGCTTTGGCGTGGCGTGGGAGCCGATCGAGCGCGACCAGCAGCGGCTCACCACGTCCATCGAGTTCGACCAGCCGTCGGACAACCAGCTCATCGCCAAGGGCGGTCTCGAGTACGAGTTCGCGCGCCGCTTCGCGGTGCGCAGCGGCTACAACGTCAACGCCGACGAGATGAAGTGGTCGGCCGGCGCGGGCTTCTACCCGACGTTCGGCACCACGCGCGGCACGCTCGACTACGCCTTCACCGAGGGCGGCGCGCTGGGCGCAGTCCACCGCATCTCGATGGGAGTGCGTTTCTGATGCGGCTGTCCGCGCGCCAGGCCGTGCTGCCCGCCGCCCTGGCGCTCGCGCTGGGCGCGGCCGGGTGCGGCAACAAGTTCTCGCTCCCGGTCGAGACGCCGGGCGGCGTCATCCCCGAGAAGGGCAGCTACGCCTACACCGGCAGCGTGCGCGGCCTGCCCCACCTCACCGATGTGCTCCTGACGCGCGGCACCGGCAGCACGCTGTACGTCGTCTACGACTCGGCGAACGTCCGCGCGTTCCCGCGTTTTTTCCGCGGCGATGGTTCGACCCCGCCGCTGTCGTACGTCTTCAGCGGCGGCTTCAAGCCGATCCGGATCTGCCAGGCGCCAGGCAAGCTCTACGTCCTCGACGCCGGCGACACCACGCTCGCGAAGTCCGACACCACCAGGGCGCCGGGCTTCTCGATCTACGGGCTGACCGGCGGCGCGCCGACCTTCGTCTACAAGGATTCGTCGCTGGCGTCGGTGAGCGGCATCGCCTCCGACCCGGCCGGGAACATCTATGTGGCGGGCGTGGGCAAGGAGTTCATCCGCGACGATCCGCAGGATACGCGCCGGCGAACGTTCAAGTTCGTCAGCCGGGTCTATCGCTACCTGGCGGCGCAGGGCTTTGCGCGCGACACGCAGTTTTATGTCGACGACGGGCAGGGAATCGGCACGATCTCGAACCCGGGGGACATCTTCGTCGACCCGATCCTGGGCGACAATTTCCTGTACGTCGCCGACACCGGCAAGGACGTTGTCCAGCGCATGGAGATCGGCAACAACGCCGGTCAGCCGCTGCCGGCGATCTCGCTCGACGGGTCCCAGACCGGCACGCTCTTCGTCGCGCCCGCCGACTTCGTGGCCGACGCGCTCGGCTTCATGTACGCGGTCGACACCGGCAATCGCCGCGTCCTGCGCTACGACAACAGCGGCACGTTCGTCCAGAAGGTCAACATCGAGCTCGACCTGGACGCCGACTCGCTGCGCGTGCCCGTCGCCGCCTCGGTCGACGACTCGCTCGTCTACGTCGCCGACTACGAGACCGGCAAGGTCTCCTCGTACAAGCGAAGGAAATGACGTGAGCCTCGCAACGCGCCTCTGCCTCCTCCTTTCCGCGCTCATCCTGGTCGCCCTGCCCGGGGCGCGCCGGGCGCATGCCCAGGGCGGGGCGCCGGCGTACAAGGTCAAGATCTCGAACAACAACCTGATCGGGATCACGATCTCCAACTACGGGTTCCTCGGGAACAACTTCACCTCACGCTCACCGTCGTTCGAGTACCCGCTGGGCTCGGGCTACGAGCACATGGTGCGCGGCGGCATCTGGATCGGCGGCATCTCGGACTTCAACGACGACAAGCCGCATGCCACGCTCGTCACCACGGGGGCGGTCGACGGCTCGCAGGGCTCGGCCAGCGCCTCGGCAACGGAGTTCACGCCCGCAGGCAGCGCGATCCTCGAGCGCTCGCGGCTCGAGAACAGCAAGTTCTTCAGCCCGCTCGCCGTTTCGGAGCAGGACTTCATCACCGACTACAACGACTTTCCTTCCAAGCCGACCGTGACCGCGGGCGAAGACCACTTCCCGCTCGGCGTCTCGGTCCACCAGGAGACGTACAACTGGTCGTTCTCGCGCTTCAAGAATTTCCTGGCGGTCCACCTGACGATCAAGAACGCGGGGCGCACGCTTGACAGCCTGTACGTCGGGCTCTACGAGGAGCTGGCCTCGGGCAACAAGAACGCCTACAGCTCGTGGCCGCCGAGCGCGGCGGCCGGCGGCACGCTGGGTTCCTGGTTCAACAAGAAGATCATGCGCTACGACGTCCCGGCCCGGCTGCTGAGCGAGCACTACTGCCAGAGCTACGTCAACGGCGAGGCCTCGTGCCGCTACGACATCGTTCCGCCGTGGGTCGGCGTGCAACT
>JBKJOC010000404.1:0-2820 GCA_046595725.1 Candidatus Eiseniibacteriota bacterium | reverse complement strand
GCAGAACGGTCCGGCGTTCGAGACCGCGCAGCGCGGCACGGGGAAGACGGCGTCGGTCGACATCGAGCGATCCATGTTGCCGAGGCTGCCGAGGTTCCAACCGACGAGGCGCATGTGGTAGGACGAGCCGCTGATGCCGCCGGCCGATCGCGGCGAACCGTCGACATTGAAGCCCCAGTCCCAGCGGCACGCGATGTGCCCGCCCCACGCCAGGACCGCCCGCGCGCCATTGGGCACGAAGCGCACCCGGATCTGCGACTCCGAGGAGCGCGTGCCGAGGGCAACATCCGCTTCAGTCACGTAGGTGACGTCGAGCAACGTGCCGCCGAACATGGTCATCATGCGCTCCCCTGCAGGGAGCCCCGCCATGCTGGTCACGGGCTGGGCCGCCGCCGGATCGGACTCGGGGCCGTCGGGATCGATCACGAGGTTTCGGGTCGGGTACGGAATCGCCGCCGTCGTGACCAGGCCACCGACCCCCGTGATCCCGTTGAGCGGATCGAAGACCTCGGGATCCCTGTGACCGAACAGAACGTGCGGCAGGAGGCGCTGGTACTGGGTCAGGAAGTCGATCGCGTAGGAGCCGCTGCGCTTGACGTCGTAGCCGATCACGAGCTCGACGACAGTCCCATCAGTCGGGAGCCCATCGAGTACGGCGCGATAGGCGATCGAGTGACTCTCGAGGTAGTGGGAGTTCGATGCCCCGGCGTTGCCCGTGCCCCACGTGGGGATGGGCGTGGTGGTCGCCGTAGCCTGGCCGTTCCTCACCTGTTCGATGGAAGCCGAAGGCGCGGCGAAGGCGGCGCTCGTGAGCGTGGCGCAAAGAAGGATGGCCACGGCAAGCGTGGTCCCGCGTGACGATCCGGACATGGCGGAGGACTCCTGACTCGATGGTCGGGGTGCCAATGAAGGTCCCTGGGCGGCCCGCGTTGCCGCGCGGGTCGTCGGTGCTTGGTCGGAATCCATCCGTGTGCGGAGGTGACATGCAAGGCGCTTGCCAGTGAGGGCTCAGGGGGGTGGAGCAAGTTGCACGATGAGTTCGAATGCTCCCAGCGCGGGTTTTATCGATGGGAGCAAATTTGATGAACTCAATCGGGGTCCGGATTGGGAGATTTCGCCGCCCGTCCGGTGAAATTCACCAAAGGCGGCAGCTCCCCTCGATCATGGCCGGATCGGCACCGTTCCGCCGCACAGGGCGACGAGCCGCTCCTGGAACTACTTCGCCTTCGGCGTTTCGCCCGCGGCTTCAGCCGACGGAGCCGGGCATGACCGGATGCTTGTCCGCGGAATCCTCGAGATCCGCCGCCTCGCGCAGGAGCTTCAGGGCCTCGGCATCCTTCCTCTCCGCGCGCGTAGCACCGCCCAGGGGGGATTCCGTGATTGCCTGCCCACAGGGCAAGTGCGATCATCGTGCACTCAGTTCCGGTGCGATCTCGCCTCGGGAATGATTCCTGTGCATCACCCCCTATCTGCCTGCGAGAGGTCCTCATGAGATCGGCCGCGCCCCCCCGCCTTTCCATCTTCCTCGTCCTCGCCTGCCTGGGACTGCCGGCCCTCGCCTCCGCCCAGCTCACCATGGTCGAAGCCGGCTTCACCGCCACCACCCTGTCGGGTGATTTTTCCAAGCAGATCGAGATCGGCGTCGGTCCGGACACCTGCATCTACTACGGCAGCTTCGAAGGGCTCAAGCGCCGATGTTCCCCGGCGGGCGCCGAATTGATCTGTGACCCGGCGATCTTCTTCCCGGTGGGCATTTCCTTCAGCACCGGCGGGTCGTTCGGCAACTTCATGTACGTGGCGGACTACGGGCGGGACAATATCTACCGCGCGAATGGATGCGTGGTCGCCACGCTGTTTGCCCCGCTGCTAGGTCCGGGTTCGATCGCATTTCCACCCGCGGGGAGTCCGTACGGCGATTACCTCTATGCCTGCACCGCATTCGTCGGGCCGATCAACCGGATCAATGCGGCCGGCGTCGTGTCGCCATGGCTGCCGATGGAGACGCTGTATGTCCGGTTCGGCCCGGGTGGCGCGTGGGGATTCGGCATGTATGCGACGCAGAACACGACTCCGCCGACGGCCGGCATCGTGCGCGTTTCCGCGGCTGCCGCGGCAACGCCCTTCATCTCGGGCATGAACTCGCCGGAGGGTTTCGACTGGGGCTTCGACGGGGACATGTTTGCCACGGACGTGAACTCGGGAGAGATCCTGCGCGTCAAGCCCAACGGCACGAAGACGGTGTTCGCGACCCTTCCAGGAGCCGCCGACGTGGCCTGGCGCTCCAAGGATCAGGCGCTCTACGCGGTGAGCAACCAGGGCGGACTCTACCGGATCGCCCGCACCAATCCGGTCGGGCTCGACGACACGCCCGCGATGGATCTCCGACTCACGATCCTGCCGAACCCGTCGCCTGCCGGTTGCGTGCTGCGCTATGTGGCCGCGCGGGACGGCGTCGTGCGGGCTCGCGTGCTCGATGCGTCCGGCCGGCTGGTGCGGCGGCTCGTGGAAGCCTGGCGTCCTGCAGGGGCGCACTCGATTCCCTGGGATGGCCGCGATGCATCCGGGGTACGCGTGCGGCCCGGAACCTATTTCGCGAAGGTGGAGGCGGGCGGGCACAAGCTCGTCAGCCGTGTGACGATCACCCGCCAGTAGTGGGCCGATCCTGCGCAACGCCCCGCCGGCAGGGCCGAGTGGGGCGTCGAGGTCGCGGGCCACGGCGAAGCTCAGCGCAAGAGGACGAGGCGCTGGACGCGATCAAAGCCGGGAGCCTCGAGTCTCAGGAAGTAGAATCCCGCTGCCACCACGCCACTCGCGGTCGCG
>JBKJOC010000378.1:0-10033 GCA_046595725.1 Candidatus Eiseniibacteriota bacterium | reverse complement strand
GTGTGCATGTTCGCCTTCGTCGAGCCTTCCTTCGCACGGTCCTGCATGGCGATGAAGTTCGGGATCGCGATGGCGGCGAGGATGCCGATGATGACGACCACGATCATGAGCTCGATGAGGGTGAAGCCCTTCTGATTGCGAAGCATTCGGTGTTCCTCCTTGGAGTTGTGGTGTAGGCCCGTCCCTCTGGGTCTTCCAGACTTGCGCCCACGCCCCTGCCTACTGCAACCCGTGTGCCACCTCGGTTCGCACATCCACACGTCCTTGTGCGGCTTCGGGTTACACCGCCCGGTCCCGTTCTCGGGACCTCCCTCTGCTTCGCTCTTGCGTTGGATCGCGCCCGATCCGGCCGACGATCCCGTGCGCATCGCAACAATTATGACCGCACGATGCGCGCCGCAACGCCGCCTTGAGGCGGCGCGAGCGCTCCTACTCGTCGTCCGTTCCGGTCCGTTCGCCGCCGACCCCGTTCCAGTCGTCCTGGAACTCGGGGTGTCCCGGTCCCGGCAGGATGCGGCCGCGCTCTCCCTGGCGCTCGAGGCCGTAGGCCAGCAGCTTTCGGTAGAGCGTCGAGGCGTTGATCCCCAGGATTTCGCTCGCGCGCTTCTTCTGCCAGCGCGTGTAGTCGAGCACCTTGAGGATGTACTCGCGCTCGAGTTCCTCGAGGCTCATGTTCGGCGAGTCGATGATCAGGCTGCCCTTGGGGGTGGTGCCGAAGCGGATGCGCTCCGGGAGATCCGCCACGTCGATGATGCCGCCCTCGTCCAGGATGACCGAGCGCTCGATCGCGTTCTCGAGCTCGCGCACGTTGCCCGGCCAGTCGTACTTCATCAGCACCTCGACCGCGTCCTTGGTGATGACCTTGGTGCCCGCCTGGGGCGCCAGCTTCTTCAGGAAATGGTCGATCAGCACGGGAATGTCGTCGCGGCGATGGCGCAGCGGCGGCAACTTCACCGGGATCACGTTGAGGCGGTAGTAGAGGTCGGCGCGGAAGCGGCCCTCGGCCACCTCGCGCTCGAGGTCGGCGTTGGTCGCGGCCACGAGGCGACAGTCGATCTTGATCGGCGTGGTGCCGCCGACCGGGATGATCTCCCGCTCCTGTAGCGCGCGCAGCAGCTTGACCTGCGTGGCCGACGGCATCTCGCCCACCTCGTCGAGGAAGAAGGTGCCGCCCTCGGCGACCGTGAACAGGCCATTCTGGTCCTTGTGCGCGCCGGTGAACGAGCCCTTCACGTGGCCGAAGAGGTTCGACTCGAGAAGGTCCCGCGGGATCGCACCGCAGTTGATCGAGACGAACGGGCCGTGGTTGCGCCGGCTGCGATAGTGGATCTCCTTCGCGACCAGCTCCTTGCCCGTGCCGGATTCGCCGACGATCAGGATCGTCGAATCGGTGTCCGCGACCTTGTCGACCATCTTGAACACCCGGATCATTTCCTCCGAGTTGCCGATGATCTCCTTCTCCTCGTGCGAGCGCTTGAGCTCACGCTTGAGGTACGAGTTCTCGTTTTGCACCTTGCGCATCTCCAGGGCATTCTTCACGACGACCCGGATTTCCTCGTTCTTCGCGTTCTTCTCCAGGTACTGGAAGGCGCCGAGGTTCACCGCTTCGATCGCCGACTTCTGCGATGCGAACGCGGTCATGAGGATCACCGGAAGGTTGGGATCGATCTTCTTGAGGCCGGAGAGGACCTCGAGACCGTCCGGCCCCGGCATCTTGTAATCGGTGATGGCGACGTCGAACGTTTCGGTCTTCGCGCGTTCGAGCGCTTCCTTGCCGTGATTCACGGCCGTCACCTGGTAACCCTCTTTCTTGAGCACGATGCTCAGGAACTGGGTCATGCTCGCTTCGTCGTCGACGACGAGGATCTTTTCGCCTGCCATGGTGGTCTCGCTTCCCTCGGTCCGGGTCTAAGCTGCATGCGCGAGCGCTTCCGCGCGCTCGAGCTCCAGGATGAACGTTGTGCCGGCTCCGGGCGGGCTCGTGACGGAGAGCCTGCCGCCCAGTCGTTCCATGATCCGCGCGGCGATCGCCAGGCCGAGGCCGGTGCCGCCACGCTTCGTGGTGAAGAACGGCTCGGTCACCCGCGGCAGGAATTCCGCGGGGATGCCGGGGCCGGTGTCCGTGACCGTCACCTGCACGCGGTCCCCTGCCAGGGGCAGGATCCGAACCGCGACGCGGCCGGGCCCTTCCAGGGCCTCGATCGCGTTCTGCAGGAGGTTGACGAGCACGCGCTTGAACTGCTCACGATCGACGCTCACGTGTAGCGCATCCGCCGTCTCCTCGAGCACCAGCGCGATGTTCGGACGGTACGCCGGATGGCGCCTCACCAGGTCCATCGCATCCCCGATCGCATCCCCCAGGTCCGCGCTCTCGGCATGGAGCCTGGGTTCGCGCGCATAATCGAGCAGTTCCGTGACAAAGCGGTTCAGCCGCTCGCACTCCTGGGAGATGAGTCCCATGAGGTGGGCGTTCTCCCCGTCCAGGGTGAGCTCCTTCTGCAGGAACTCCACCGAGCCGGAGATCGGGTTCAGGCAATTGCGGATTTCATGCGCGATCCCCGCCGAGAGTTGACCGATTGCGGCCAGCGTCTCGGAACGGCGCGCCCGCTCCTCGACCGCCTTGAATTCCGAGAGGTCCGCGAAGACCGCGATCACACCGCGGCGCGAGCCCTCCTCGTCCATGAGGAACGACGTCGACAGGCCGACCGGGACCGCCCGGCCGTCGGCGGCGCGGACCTTCACCTCCTCGCGGGAGACCGCATGGCCCGTCACGAGCGTCGCCCGGATGCGCTCGAGGAGCGGCCGGTGCCCCTCCGCGAACACGTCATGGCAGGAGCGCCCGCGCACCTGCGACAGCGGAACGCCCAACAGGTCCTCGGCCGAGCGGTTGTAGTGCAGCACCGTGCCCACACTGTCGAGCGTCAGCACTCCGCTCGACATGTTCTCGAGGATCCGGTCGGTGTCGAGCCGCACCCGCTCGACTTCGCGGGACTTCTGGCGCAGCCGCTGGCGGTCCAGTCGAGCGCGGCCACCGAGCGACCCGGCCGCGGCGCCGAGCGCGACCAGGAACAGCACCAGGCCGGGGCTGTAAGGCACCGGCGCGAGGGCGCGGCCGGGTGCCAGGAACGCCGGGTCCAACGACACGAACTGGGCGAACTCCGTCAGGCAGAGATAGCCGGTCGAGGCCACCACCGCCGTCGCGAGCCCGCCCCTCGTCTCGAGGACCACGCCGGCCCACAGCACCACGACCACGTAGAACAGCACGAACTGGCTGTTCGGCCCGCCCGTCGCCGCCGCGACGAACGTGACGAGCGCGCAATCGCCGAACGCCTGGAGCCATGCCTGTGCGGTCGCCCCGCGCCGGATCCGAAGCAGGACCACGTAGGCCCCCGTCATCGCGAACAGCGCGGCCAAACCCGCTCCCAGGAGCGTCGAACGCGTCACCTCGCCGACGCCGGGACGGAGCAGCAGACCGAGGCCCAGGGCCCCGACCCCCACCACCGCTCTCCAGCGTACGAGCGCAGCGAGCATCCTCCAGAGTTCGTCGACGGGAGTCCCTTCCCCGCGCGGATCGTTCACGGACTTTGAGGCGCGGGACACCTAGTTGCCTCCCGCCACGACCGTGATCAGCTTGAACATCGGCAGGTACATCGCGACCACCATGCCGCCGACGATGCCGCCCATCAGGACGATCATCACCGGCTCGATGATGGACGTCAGGTTATCGACCGCCTGGTCGACCTCGTCCTCGTAAAACACTGCAATCTTGGTCAGCATCTCGTCGAGCGCGCCGGTCTGCTCGCCCACGGAGATCATCTGGACCACCATCGGCGGGAACACGCCCGACGCCTTGAGCGGTGCGCCCACGGTCTCGCCTTCGCGGATCGAGGCGCGTGCATGCATGATCGCGTCGGAGATCACGCGGTTGCCCGCGGTACGGGCCGTGATCTCGAGGCCGGCGAGGATGGGCACCCCGGAGCTGATCAGCGTGCCGAGCGTGCGCGTGAAGCGCGCCACCGCGCCCTTGAGCAGCACGTCGCCCAGTACGGGCATCTTGAGCAGGAAGCCGTCGATCTTCTTCTGGCCGAGGTCGGTCTTGTACCACTTCTGGATGAACACCACGACCCCGGCGATGACGAGGCCCATCACCCACCAGAAAGTGCGCAGGAACTTCGACATCCCGAGCACGATCGCGGTCGGCAGCGGCAACTCGCCGCCGAAGTCGCTGAACATCTTGGCGAACGTCGGGATGATGAAGATCAGCATGAAGCAGGTCGCGCCCAATGCGACGAACAGCACCACCGCCGGGTAGATCATGGCGCCCTGGATCTTGCGCTTGAGCGCATCGGCCTTCTCGATGTACTGCGCGAGTCGCATCAGGATGTCGTCCAGGATGCCGCCCGCCTCGCCGGCCGCGATCATGTTGCGAAACAGGTCGTCGAACACCCGCTTGTTCTTGCCCAGCGCGTCCGCCAGCGTCGAGCCCGCCTCGACCTCGCGCGTGACGTCCGAGATCACCTTGGCGAACGCCGGCTTCGAGGTCTGCGACGAGAGGATGTCGAGGCACTGAACGAGCGGCAATCCAGCCGAGATCATGGTCGCGAACTGGCGCGTGAAGATCGCCATTTCCTTGGTGCTGACGCCACCGCCGCCGGGCATCGCGAACTTGAAGCCCTTGGACTTCTCCTTGAGCGAGGTGACCAGGATGCGCTTCTTGCGCAGGAAGTCGAGAGCCTCTTCCTGGCGCTCGAACGACACCTCGCCGGCCTGGGTATCCCCGGCCATCGTGCGACCCTTCCAGACGAACGTCGGCATCGTGCGATTCTCCGTGGTGGCCCAGCGCGCCTAGATGGACGCGCGCTGGTTGGTCTTGTTCAGCATTTCCTCGAGCTCGCTGGCGTTCGACGAGCGCGACAAGGCTTCCTCGACGCTGATCTGCCTGTCCTGCACCGCCAGCATCAGCGCCTGGTTCATGGTCTGCATGCCGTACTTCTGGCCGGCCTGCATCAGCGAATAGATCTGGTGTGTCTTGCCCTCTCGGATCACTGCCCGGACGCCCGGGGTGCAGACCAGCACCTCGGCGACCATGGCGCGCCCGCCGCCGCGAGCGCGCGGGACGAGCTGCTGCGTGATCACACCCTCGAGCACGAACGCCAGCTGGGAGTAGATCTGCTTCTGCTGGTCGGACGGGAATACGTCGACGATGCGGTTGACCGCCTCGAACGTCGAGTTCGTGTGCAGGGTGGCAAAGACAAGGTGACCCGTTTCCGCGATCGTCAGCGCGGCGCCGAAGGTCTCGCGGTCACGCATCTCGCCGATCAGGATCACGTCCGGATCCTGCCTGAGCACATACTTGAGCGCGTGCCCGAACGACTCGGTGTCGGCGTTGACCTCACGCTGGTTCACGATGCACTTCTTGTGCGTGTGGATGTACTCGATCGGGTCCTCGATCGTCATGATGTGCGCCGGCCGCGTCGAGTTGATGCGGTCGAGCATCGCGGCCAGGGTCGTCGACTTGCCCGAGCCGGTCGGCCCGGTGACCAGGATCAGGCCCTTGGTCCGGTTCGTGAATTCACGCACTGACTGCGGCAGGCCCAGGGAATCGAACGACATGATCTCGTAAGGAATCTGCCGAATCGCCATCGAGACCACGCCGCGCTGCAGGTAGACGTTGGCTCGAAAGCGCGACAGGCCCTTGATCCCGAACGAGAAGTCGAGCTCGCGGGTGGTTTCGAACTTCTTGCGCTGCTCGTCGGACAGCACCGAGTAGGCGAGCTGGGCGGTGACCTCCGGCGTCAGGATCTCGTGCTCGGAGGGCGTGATGGCCCCGTCGATCCGGTACTCCGGCGGGACGCCGGCCGTGATGTGCAGGTCCGACGCCTTGCGTTGGATCATTTCCTCGAGCAGCTGCTTGAGAGTGATCACGTGGTTGCCAGCTCCCTTTCGATCAGGCCCGGGGCGTCAGACACTGTCCGACGCCGTTTCCTTCAGGATCTCTTCCGCCGTCGTCATCCCGCGCTTGAGCTTGGACAGACCGTCCATGCGCAGCGACCGCATCCCCTCGGAGAGCGCCTGGCGCTTCAGCGCCATTGCCGACGCGCGGTCGAGAATGAGGTCGCGCAGGCTGGGCGACACCGCCATGACTTCGTAGACGCCCTGGCGGCCCTTGTAGCCCGTGTTGTTGCAGTCAACGCAGCCGGTGCCCTCCCACCAGGGGTACTCGGCGGCCTCCTCGAGCGAGAGCCCGAGCTCGCGCAGCACTTCGGCGTGCGGCTCGACCTGGTGCTTGCAGTTCTGGCAGACCTTGCGCACCAGTCGCTGCGCCAGGATCAGGTTGACCGAGGAGGCGACCAGGAACGGCTCGATGCCCATGTCGATCAGTCGCCCGATCGCGCTCGGGGCATCGTTGGTGTGCAGGGTCGACAGCACAAGGTGCCCGGTGAGCGCGGCCTTGGTGGCGATCGACCCGGTGTCGATGTCGCGGATTTCGCCGACCATGATGATGTTCGGGTCCTGGCGCAGGAACGCCTTGAGCGCGGCGGAGAACGACAGGCCGACTCCCTCGTTGACCAGCACCTGGTTGATGCCGTCGAGGTTGTACTCGACCGGATCCTCGGCGGTCATGACGTTGACCTCCGGCGTGTTGAGCTTGGTCAGCGCCGAGTAGAGCGTGGTCGTCTTGCCCGATCCCGTCGGCCCCGTGACCAGGACCATCCCGTAGGGATTGGCGATGGCACGCGTGAACTCGGCGAACGCCTGCGGCTCGAACCCGAGCTTCTCGAGGTCGACGTTGAGGTTCGTCTTGTCCAGGATACGCATGACGATCTTCTCGCCGAAGATCGTCGGCAGGGTCGAAACACGCAGGTCGATCGTGCGATTGATGACCTTGATCTTGATGCGACCGTCCTGCGGCACGCGGCGCTCGGCGATGTCGAGTTCCGACATGATCTTCAGGCGCGAGATGATGGCGGCCTTGAACTTGAACGGGGGCGCCATCATTTCGTACAGGGTGCCGTCGATGCGGAAGCGAACCCTTAGGCTCTTCTCGTAAGGCTCGATGTGGATGTCCGAGGCGCCCTTGCGGACCGCGTCCGCAATCAACGAGTTGACCAGCTTGACGATCGGCGCTTCGTCGGCGAGCGAGATGTTGGACTCGAGCGACTCCTCCTCCTCGGCCGCCACGATCGCGAGGTCGTCCTCCATCCCCTTCATGACGTCGGCCATGGTTCCGGCCTGGTCGTAGTACTTGTCGAGCGCCTTCTTGATCGCGGGCTCGGGGGCCACCATCGGCTCGACCTCGAAGCCCGTGATGAACTTGATGTCGTCGAGCGCGAAGATGTTCGTCGGGTTGACCATCACGACGGTCAGGCGCCGCCCGCTGCGCGACAGCGGGAGCGCCATGAACTTGAGCGCCACGTCCGCCGGCAGGAGCTTGACGCACGCGGGGTCCGCCTCGACCCGCTTGAGATCGACGGCAGGCACGCGATAGAGCGCTGACAGGAATTCGGACAGGCCTTCCTCGGAGATCGCTCCCGTCTTGACCAGATTGCCGGTGAGCGATCCGCCGCTGTTCTTCTGCTGGAGTTGGGCTTTCTGGAGCGCGATCTCGTCGATCAGTTTCGCATCCAGGAGTTTCTGTCCCATGTCGTCGAACAAGACGCGCTCCTTCGCATAGCAATCACTGGCAAGACCCGCGAGAGCGGGCAAGATTGGATTCCACTGGGGTTTTGGTCCGCGCCCATCCCGTGCGCACGGATCGAACACCGTTCCGACTCGCAAGGGCCGTGCCGACTGCACTCCCCGGTGTCGCCTTTCGCAAGCCCGCTTCCTGCACGAGCTAAGCCGTGTATCCGCAACGGACCTGTCGGGCCCGCCGGGCGCATTGCAACGCCCCTCGGCACGTCGCAATGCGCCCTCAGGTGGGGCCCCGCCTAGGGAGCGGTTCCCCTGGTCACTTTCACCGTCACGTGCGGTAAAAGCCTGGCCAGGGTCTTGGCCCCGATGCCCTTGACCCGCCTGAGATCCGAGACCTTGCGAAACGGCCCGCGCTTCCTCAAGTCTTCGAGGATGCGTTGCGCAGTCTTGGGACCAATTCCCGGCAGTCCTTCCAGTTCATCGGCAGTTGCATGATTGAGGTCCAGCCGTCCGTCGAGGCCGAAGGAAGTTTTTCCCCGGGCGGAATCCGGCGCCCCGGTCGCCGGGGTCGGGCGCGATGCAGCGTGGTCCCTGGCGGAGGCGAGGCTGTCCAAAGGCTCGGGCAAGCCGGGGACGGAGGCGCCGAGGGCAAGCGAATCCCCGAGGGTCAGGGCGAGCAGCTTCGGGTGGCGGGCATCCATCCAGGTGAGGCCGGCCCCGAGTGTGACCAGGGCGGAGAGGAGCGCGAGGGCGCGCAGTTCGTCGGGCGTGAACATGGCAGGTTCCCGCGGGGGCGGAACGCGGGGGCGACGGTGGTTTCAGTGCGGCGTGGGGCTCAGTCCCAGAATGTCCAGCGCACCTCGATCCTCAGGAGGGAGTCCTCGGCGCGACGCGGCTCGGGCGTGTCGGGGTCGACCAGGGGCAGGAAGCGGTTGCTGCCCGCGGCGTTCCCCCAGCGCGCGCGCAGTTCGAACTCGTCGATCACGACCGCCGCCGCAAGTCCGAGTCGGGTCGCCGCCTCGAGGTCGCCCGCGGGCGTGCCCTCCCTCGGGCCGATCCATTCGCCGGTCGCCGCCACGCGGGCGTCCGGACCGTCGGCGCCGAAGCGGTGGCGAGCTTCGAGCGTCAGGTGCGCGCGCGCCTCGGGATCGGACGGGTCGAGGCCGGCGTCGAGCGTGCGGCCGAGCGCGTGGCCACCGGTGTCGATCGTGACGCCGGCCAGCGGCGACCAGCTGCCGGTCACGGTCAGGGCAAGAAAACGCGTCGCGGCCTCGGTCACGGCGAGCCCCGCGTTCTCCGCGCTCTCCCCCGCGAACAGGAACCGCGCCGGGTCGCTGCCGGGCGAACTCTCGCCGGCGTAGAGTGCCGCGCGCGCCGAGAGCGCCCCCCTGGGTGCGACGCCGCGCCATGAACCGCCCTCCGCCCACCAGCGTGAGCGCCGCGTCATGCCGATCCCGGCCAGCCAGGTCGAGGATCGCGCGATCGGCGGTGCGCCGGTCAGCGAATCGCCGACTGCGTCGACCGCGCGCGCATCGGGCGCCGCCGTCAGGCCGCGCGCGGCTCCGGCCCAGAACCTCGTCGCTCCGCCGAATTCAAACAGCAGCGAGGGTGCAATGTCGATCGCGTCGTTCCCGTACTTGCCGGCGCCGACCGCGCCGCGCGCCAGGAAGCCGTGAGCTCCGAGCGTGCCCCCCGTCGACGCCCACCAGAGCGATGTCCGGCGGTGGGCGAACGCAACCTTGCCCTCCGATTCCAGCGACTCGCGGCCGTAGGTGATGGCGGCGAAGGCTGCGCGCGGCAATGGCGGCACCTCCATGGCGGGCACGGTCTCGAGGCGCAGCGTCGCGCGCCCGCCCCGTCCGCGTTGCGCCGTCCGACCGATCAGGTCTCCCTCGTCGACGAACGACTCTGCGGTGCGCTCGAACGTGAGCGAGGCGCGCGCGCTCCCGCGTTCGCCTAGCAAGCGCGCGCCACGGATCACTCCACCCTCGCCTCTCCGGCGCTCGTGGCGACCGTCGAGACTCTCGAGCGCAAGGTGGGAGGAGCGGTACGCGCCCGATAGGTCCCATCGCGCGTCGCTCCAGGCGAGGCGCCCCTGGATCGAGTGATCGCCCTCCGGACCGAGCGGCTCGAGCGGCGCGAGCGTGGCGGCGTCGACCGCGAGGAAGCCGTCGAAGCGGCGCACCGAGCCGGAGGCGGCGAACCCGTTGTGGGAGACGCCGGGTCTGCCGGTCTGGGCCCAGCCTTGAACGCGCGGGTGGCGGCGCAAGGTCTCTGCGATCGGCTCCTTGAGCACGACCCCACCCAGCTCGCCGCGAAAGGCCTCGGTCGCGGACAGCGGCAGCTGTGGCGCCACGAGAAAGGCGACCGCGGACCAGGGGACGCGCAGGGTCTCGCC
>JBKJOC010000364.1:0-3193 GCA_046595725.1 Candidatus Eiseniibacteriota bacterium | reverse complement strand
CTCGCCGCGCTCGCGCGCGCGAGCGGAGCGAGCCTCGAGACGCTCGCGGCCCGCGCGCTCGCCGCCTACGACGACTCCCGGAGCTAGCCCCGCGTGCTTCGGGCCGAGCAGCTCGTGGCCGGCCATCCGGGCGCCGAGGGCGCCCCGGCCCCGCCCATCGACCTCGAATTGGCTCCCGGCACGTGGCTCGGCCTCGTGGGCGGGAACGGTTCGGGCAAGACCGCGCTCCTCCTGACGCTCGCGGGCCTGGCGCCTGCGCGCGCGGGACGCGTCACGATCGACGGGCTCGACCTGGCCGACCCCGTGGAGGCCGCGCAGGCGCGCAGCCTGGTGGGCGTCGTGTTCCAGGAGCCCGAGACCCAGTTCATCACCGACCGCGTCGCCCGCGAGCTCGCCTTCCCGCTCGAGAATCTCGGCTGGGCCCGCGCCGCGATCGAGGAGCGCGTCCGCGAGTTGCTTTCCCGTTTCGATCTCGCGGCCCTGGCCGAGGCCCCGCCCGACCGGCTCTCGGGCGGCGAGATGCAGCGGGTCGCGCTTGCGGCCGCCGCAGCGCCGCGGCCCCGTTACTACCTGCTCGACGAGCCCGCGTCGTATCTCGACCCCGAAGGGCGCGCCCAACTCCTTGCCTGGACGCGCGCACGGGTCGAGGAGGACGGGGCGGCCGTTCTGTGGACCGAATGCGACGCAAAAGCGTGCGCCTTCGCGGACCGGGTGGTCCTGCTTCCCGGGCTCTCGCCCCCCGCGGTCACGCCAGTCTCCGTTCCCGCGCCCGTGCACGCGTCCGGGGAGCCGCTCTGGAGGGGGCGCGACCTGCGTCTGACGCGCCGGCGGGACGATGGGAGGCTTCGAACCCTCTGGGGCGGCCTCGAATTCGACGTCCACGCCGGCGAGCGAGTGGTGCTGGTGGGTAGAAACGGCAGCGGCAAGACCGCGCTGCTCGAATGTCTCTCCGGCTGGATCGAGCCGACCTCGGGCTCGCTGATCCGCCCGCCGCAGGCACAAGTAGGCTATGTGCTGCAATTCCCGGAGTTTCAGCTTTTTGCGCCGACGGCCCTCGAGGATGTCCGCTTCGGGATCGAGCGCCGGGGAAAGGGGACGGCCGGGGAGTTCGCGACCCGCGCTCGCACCTATCTCTTGAGGGCCGGGCTCGACCCCGACCTTCATGCCGCGCGGGCGCCGGAGAGCCTCAGCCTGGGGGAGCGCAGGCGGCTCGCTCTCGCCGGAGTCCTTGCCACGGAGCCACTTGCGCTGCTGCTTGATGAGCCGACAGCCGGCCTCGACGGCTCCGGTGCCGCGGACCTGCTCCGGATCCTGGTCGAGGCGTCCGCGCGCGGGACCGGAATCGTGGTGGCAACGCACGATCCCGGGCTCCCTGAGCGGCTCGGGGCGCGGACTCTGGTTCTTCCGCCCCCCGAAAACGGGGTTCCCGGCCCGAAACCGTCACCGGGTGGGCGCACTTCCAATTGGCGTAACGTTTGAAATCCCTTGACACTTCCAAGACGTCAGGCTAGTGTTTTCCCGCACGAGCTTCTGACCGGACCATGCGTCCCTTGAACTCGTTTTGCGGAATTGATCATTGAGCCGCCCCCAACTTTCCCCAGTGGGTCGGGCGTCCAGAAGCGAAGACAGTCGTCGAGCACGCAGCCAGTGTGTCCGTGAGAACAAGGGAGTGATTCGCCCTTTCTGCGAATCCGTCTGTGCGTGTCACGAAATTTGGATTCTGTACCGACGAACTGCAACTTCCTGAGAAAGGGGGGATCCACAGCCTCAGATGGCAGCGACGGCTCATCCCGGCCCGCCATCACTGATCTTCGCGGTCGTGAAGAGCTCCCGAACCTCGCTTGCAACATCCTTGAGAGATCCTCGCATTGCCCGAATGCTTTGCGAACGGAGGTAGTCAGATGAGAAAGGCGTTTGTCGCGTTACTCCTTCTCGCCGTCAGCGCGGGCCTCGCGCCCGTAGCAAACGCGCAGGAGAACGTCTCGGGCGTCGAGCCCGGTATCGTCAAGTCTGTCGCCGGTCAGAAGACCGGCACGGGCGTGTTCGGTACCGCGAACTCGAATTGCGTCGGGGCGACTTGTGACACCGTGTGGGTGGGCCACAGCAATTCCGGCCCCGGCGGTGCGTTCCTTGGTGTTTCAATCGGCGGACTGTGGGACTTCGATTCCGGGATTGCCGGCACCGACTCGACCCAGGGCTGGCGGCGGTATGCCATGGCCTATACGTCTGGTAGCACGCGTGTGGCCTCTGCCCGTCCGGAGTGGGCCCTCAACTATGGCAACCAGATCAATGAAGGCAACACGAACCTGTGGGCCGCGCGGGACCTGGCGGGCCGCAAGTACGTGAAGACCGGCATCGCGGGCGCGTGGCACACGTCTACGCTCGCGGGCGTCAAGAAGAAGCTGAACGACGCATTGGAGCCCAGCGCGGCCCCGATCGCGGGTGCGCGGTCGGCGTGGTGCGGCCTTCGCGAGTCGGGCAACCAGAGCGAAGTGGATGCCCTGACCGGCAACTACATCAACGGCGACCTGTATTCCGCCATTGGTGCCGCAGCCACGACGAACCCGGACCTTCCGGGCTTCCTCAGCCTCTGGGATCAGATGATGTACAAGGACTTCCCCTCGACGGGCAGCGGCACGATTTCGTTCCGCGTCCGCACCGACATGTCCAACTTCGTCGATACCACGACGAACGGCACGGGCTGGTTCGATGCGGATCCGACGAGCATCGCGAACTTCGTGAACAACCCGGCCGACTCGTTCATGGTCTACGTGGGCTCGCCCAACGAGAGCGCGTATGACACGAACCGTCGCTGGATCTCCGAGGTTCTCGACTACAGCCAGCCCCGCCAGGAACTGTTCAAGGTTTCCGGCTTGTATCCGTTCACCTCCGCGGACACCGCGCTGACGGTCTCCTATGCCGGCATCGCGCCGGTGGGCGGCAACGTGCGCGTGGTCTTCCGCGTCAAGACGAACCGCGTTCGCGCGGATGGCATCGTCGGCACGCTGACGGGCTACAACTCCAAGCAGGGCGCTGCGGTCCTCGACGAGGTTCAGGTCGATGGCGGCACGACGTACGGCTTCGAGACCGCGGGCGACGTCACGGCGCGTTCACTGGCCGGCAACATCGCCCTCTCGGGCACCCCGTGGGTCACGACCGGCAAGCCGCCGGCGACCTTCTTCCATGTCGCGAA
>JBKJOC010000171.1:0-2903 GCA_046595725.1 Candidatus Eiseniibacteriota bacterium | reverse complement strand
TGGGCGACCACGCGCTCTCGGGAGCCGTCCTCGACCCGATCGCGCTCAAGGAGCTCATGCCCGACTTCGAGGCGCAGGGCTTCCCGATCGAGAGCGCGGTCACGGGCGAGGACGTCTACTTTCTCACGCAGAAGGGCAAGGTGCGCTTCCCCGTCGCGCCGCCGCCGCTGCAGAACCACGGCAACTACGTGGTGTCCCTGGGCGAGGTCGTCAAGTGGCTGGGCTCGAAGGTCGAGGCCCAGGGCGCGTACGTGCTGACCTCGACGCCGGCGACCGAAGTCGTGTTCGACGACGGCAGGATCGCCGGCGTGATCACGGGCGACAAGGGCATCGACAAGCACGGCAATCGCAAGGCCAACTACGAGCCCGGAAGCGAGCTGCGCGCGCGCGCCACCGTGTTCGGCGAGGGGCCGCGCGGCACCCTGCAGAAGCAGCTCGGCCGGCGCCTGGGGCTCGATCGGCGCGACCATCCCCAGACCTACGGCACCGGCGTGAAGGAGCTGTGGCAGCTTCCGGCGGGCCGCTTCCCCAAGGGTCACGTCGTTCACACGATGGGCTTTCCGCTGGACGATCATACCTACGGCGGCTCGTGGCTCTACGGGATGGCGGGCGACCTGCTCTCGCTCGGGCTGGTCGTCGGGCTCGACTACCGGCGCCCGACGCTCGACCTCCACGAGGAGCTGCAGAAGTTCAAGGCGCACCCCTGGCTGGCCTCGCTGCTCGAGGGCGGCAAGGTCGTCGCCTACGGCGCGAAGGCCGTGCCGGTCGGCGGCTACTACGCCATGCCCGAACGCGTTGCCGACGGCGCGCTGTTCGTCGGCGACTCGGCGGGATTCTTGAACGCGGCGCGGCTCAAGGGCATTCACCTGGCGATGAAGTCGGGCATGCTCGCGGCGGAGACGATCTTCGCGGGGCTTAAGGCCGGCGATCTCTCGCGCGCGCAGCTGGCGACCTTCGAGGACCGCTACCGCGCCTCGTGGGCGCACAAGGAGTTGTGGGGCGGCCGGAATTTTCACCAGGGTTTCGAGGGCGGTCTGTGGGCCGGAATGTTCTACGCCGGCATCCAGACCGTGACAGGGGGCTGGGCGCCCTACGACGGCAAGCCGACCGCGGCCGGCCACGAGGCCATGCGCAGGCTGGCGCACGCCGGGGCCTCCGACGAGCCGACGACGCAGAAGAAGTTCGCGCTGCCCGATCAGCTCGAGAAGCTGAGCGACCTCTACTACTCGGGCACGATCCACGAGGAGGACCAGCCTTCACACCTCGTGATCGCGCCGTCGGACGTGGCGGACATCTGCAACTCGCGCTGCAAGCAGGAGTACGGCAACCCCTGCCAGCACTTCTGCCCGGCGAACGTCTACGAGATGGTGCTCGACACCGCCGCCGGCGGAACGAAGCTCAAGCTCAACCCGAGCAACTGCGTCCATTGCAAGACCTGCGACATCATGGATCCCTACCAGGTGATCGACTGGGTTCCGCCCGAGGGCGGCGGCGGGCCGCGGTACCGCAAGCTCTAGCCGGCTTTCGAGCGGCCTTGCGAGGCGGGGGGTGACCTTTGGTTCGCGAGGTGTGTACACTTTGACCAGGGTGTCCATCGTGTCCACCCCCGCGCGAGAGAAGGGCCGCCCGTGACGACCAACGATGATTTCGAAGTCCTCGAAACCGAGCCCGTGCCGGCCGCGGCCGGCTCCGCGCAGGCGCATGCCGCCGCGCTCGAGCACTGGCGCGCAAGGCGGAAGCTGGCGTGGACGTTCGCGATCATCACCGACGGCATCCAGATCGCCCTCCTGCCGGCGATGGCCGTCGGGCTCCCGGCGGTCGAGATCATCGACGTCATCATGGCGGTCGCGATGATCACCCTCCTTGGCTGGCACATCGCGTTCCTGCCGACGCTGCTCGCCGAGGCGATCCCGTTCGTCAACCTGGTGCCGACCTGGACGGCGGCGGTGTGGCTGGTCACGCGCGGGCAGAAGCCGCCGGTAGAGATGCCCCCCCGGTAGGCATGCGCATCCTGTTCTGGTTTCGCAAGGATCTCCGCCTCGAAGACAACGTCGGCCTCGCCGCCGCAGCGCGCGACGCGTCGGGCGAGGTCGTGCCGTTCTATGCCAGCGAGCCCGCGCTCCTGGGCCGCCCCGACATGGCCGCGACGCGCGTGCGCTTCGTGCTCGAGTCGCTGGCGGAGCTCGTGGACGCGATCGGGCGCGCAGGGTCCCGGCTCGCGCTCGACCATGGCGATGCGGAGGTCACGGTGCTCCGCGCCGCGCGCGCCGCGCAGGCCGACGCGGTCTATTGGAATGACGAGTACGAGCCCTTCACGCGAGCGCGCGATGATGCAGTCGAGGGGGCGCTCAATGGTGCCGGCGTCAAAGTGCGGCGCTTCCACGACCGCCTGCTCGTGCCCCCGGGCGTGGTGTTGAACCAGGCTGGGGCGCCCTTCGTCGTCTACACGCCGTTTCGAAAGGCGTGTGAGGCGGTGCCTCTGGCGTCACCGGTGGGGGGGGTGACGCGTCTCGCGCCGCACGACCTGCCGGCGCGTGACCTGGCGACGCTCGCGCAGCTCGGCTTCGAGACGCCTGGCGCCGCGCGTTGGCCGGGCGGCGCGAAGGAGGCGCGGCGGCGCCTGGCGGCGTTTCTGCGCGACGGCCTCGCGCGCTATGACGCCGAGCGCGACATTCCCGCAGCGGCTGCGACGTCCCGCCTGTCGGCCGACCTGCGCTTCGGCACCATCTCGGTGCGCACGGTGGCGGCGGCCGCGCTCGCAGCGGCCGCGAGCGACGCCAGGCTAAAGGGCGCGGCGACGAAGTTCGTGTCCGAGCTCAGGTGGCGCGACTTCTACGCCCACGTGCTCCATCACTTTCCGCACTGCGAGCAGGGCGCGTTCCGCCGCGAGTACGACGCGCTGC
>JBKJOC010000168.1:0-3098 GCA_046595725.1 Candidatus Eiseniibacteriota bacterium | reverse complement strand
TGCGGCCCGGCACGTTCCTGGACGCGGGGGCGCGCACGGCCGTCCTCGAATACGCGTGGCCGGGCAACGTGCGCGAACTCGCGCAGGCAATGGCGCAGGGCGCCCTGTTCGCGCCGCCCGACGGGCGGATCGGATCGGACACTCTGCCGGAGCGCGTGCGGGGCACGGCGGCGCCTGAGGCACGGGGTAGGGGGGGAATCACCGGCGAACTGCGGGCGCTCGAACGCGAGCGGCTCGAGCAGGCGATCCGGGACGCGGGCGGCAACCGGGCGCGCGCGGCTCGGCGGCTCGGCTTGTCGCGCCAGGCGCTGTGGAGAAAGCTCAAGCGCCGCGCCGAGACCGAGCGCGGGAATCGCGGCGAAGGGGAGGGTGCGTGGCCAAGAAGGTCCTGAAGGCGGCGTTGATCGGAGTGGGCGTGGCGGGGCAGGTGAGCCACATCCCCGCCTGGAAGAAGCTCGAGGGTGTCGAGCTGGTCACGCTGTGCGATCGCGACCAGGAAAAGGCGCAGCGGGTCGCGCAGCGTTTCGGGGTGCCGCACGCCACCACCACGATCGACGACGTACTGGCCGACCCGGAGATCGACCTGGTCGACATCTGCACGCCGAACTTCCTGCACGCGCCGCTCGCGATCGCCGCGCTCGAGAGCGGCAAGCATGTCCTGGTCGAGCGCCCGATCGCGCGCAACGCCGCCGAGACCGAGAAGATGGTCAAGGCCGCCGAGAAGGCGGATCGGCTCCTCGTGTGCGCGCTTGCGCACCGCTTTCGCGAGGACACGAAGATCCTCAAGAAGTTCGTCGACCGGGGCGAGCTGGGCGAGGTCTTCTACACCAAGACTGGATGGCTGAGGCAGCGCACCGACTGGCGCACCGAGGAATGGCGCCAGCAGAAGCAGGTGTCGGGCGGCGGCGTGCTGATGGACCTGGGCGTCCAGATGCTCGATCTCACGCTTCACATCCTGGGCGGCCCGAAGGTCGAGTCGGTCTCGGCTTCGGCCCATCGCGCGGGCAAGGCCGAGGTCGAAGACTCGCTGATCGCGCTCCTGCGCCTCGACACCGGCGGCGTGATCAATCTCGAGGTGACGTGGGGTCTCCTGATGGAGAAGGACTTCGCCTACGTGAACCTCTTCGGCCAGTCCGGCGCCGCGCTGTGGAACCCGCTCCGGATCCACAAGGGCATGCACGGCAGCCTGGTCAACGTGACGCCGGCGGTCGACTCCCCGCGCAACGTCTACAAGCAGGCAATCGAGATGCAGATCGCGCAGTTCGCGGACAGCGTGCGCAAGGGCGGGCATGCCGGCGCCTCGGGCGCGGAAATGCTGACCGTCATGCGCCTGGTCGACGCCATCTACCGCTCGGCCGAACTCGGCAAAGAGGTGCGCCTCGCCTAGCGACCGCGCCCCGCGCCCGCGCGCGCGACGGGCGTGGGCGGCCGCCTCCGCCAGCGGAATCCTGCTCGCCCTCTCGTTTCCCCCCATCGGATGGTCGATCCTCGCCTGGGTCGCGCTCGTGCCCGCCGGCCTCTGGCTTGCACGCGGTGCCGACGGCGAGACGCGGCGCGCCCGCACGGCGGGGGAGGCGTGGCGGATCGGATACGCAAGCGCGTTCGTCTTCTATGCGCTGGGCCTCCACTGGATCCTCTTCCTCTCCAAGGTCGCCGTCACCGTGTCGTGGATCATGTATCCCGCCTGGCTCGCCGCGGCGGCGTACCTCGCGCTCTATCCGGCGCTGGCGGCGCTCTTCGCCGCGTTCGCGCACCGGCGCGCGCGCGTGCCGATCGCGCTGGGCTGGCCCCTGTTCTGGCTGGGCGCCGAATGGCTGCGGGCGCGGGGCGAGCTCGGGTTCCCGTGGTTCCACCTCGGGTACAGCCAGTGGAACGTGCTCCCGGTGCTCCAGCTCGCGACACTCTCGGGTGTGAGCGCGGTCGGCATTTTCGTGGCGCTGATCAACGGGCTGTTGCTGGCGGCGATCGAGGCCCGCGCGCCGCGGCGACGCTGGACTCTTGCCCTGGCCTTGGGGCTGGTCGTGGTCCTGCCGTTCCTCCTCTATGGGCCGACCATCCCGAAGCCCGCCGAGGGGGAGATCCCGATCGGGCTGATCCAGGGCAACGTGCCGGGCAACATCAAGTGGAGCGGCAAGCACGAGGACGAGGTGCTGGCGAAGTTCATGGTGCTGACGCGGCAGGCCGTGGCGCTCGGCGCCCGCTTCGTGATCTGGCCCGAGACCTCGACCGGCAGCTACCTGAGGCAGAACCTCGACCAGCGCATGCGCCTTCAGGCGTTCGTCGACTCGCTCGGGGTCGCCGTCCTCGCAGGCTACCCCGACTACCGCTTCACCGGCCCCAAGACCTACGACAGCTGGAACGCGGCCGGCGTGTTCTGGCCCCACAGCGGGCTTGGTCCGCAGTACGCGAAGATCCACCTCGTGCCGTTCGGTGAGCGCATGCCCTTCCAGGCCGTGGTGCCCGCGATCGGCAAGCTCGAATTCGGGCAGGCCGAGTGGACGCCCGGCACCGACCCCTCGCCCCTGCCCACGCCGCTCGGCCCGGCGGGGATCCTGGTGTGCTTCGAGTCGATCTTCGACGATCCCGCGCGCAGCGAGGTGCTGCGCGGCGCGACCTGGCTGGTCAACATCACGAATGACGAGTGGTTCGACCGGAGCGGCGCGCTCTCGCAGCACGCGGCGATGAGTGTCTTCCGCGCGGTCGAGCACCGGGTTCCGGTGGCGCGCTGCGCCAACACGGGGCTGACCTTCGTGGTCGATCCGTGGGGCCGAGTCGGCGCCTCGCCCCCGATCTTCGAGGACGCGGTGGTGGTGACGCGCCTGCCCGCGTCCGCCGGGAACCGCACGCCGTTCACCCGCCTGGGCGACACGTTGGGGCCGTTCGCCGCCCTGGCCTCACTCGCGCTGGCGGGGTGGGCCGCAGTGCGCTCGCGAAGGGCGGGGGCCGCGTTGACCGTGCCCGATCCAGAAGGTATCCTGCCGTCGTCCACCCACGCCCGGAAACGCAGGAGAACTCGTTGAGCCTCAAGGTCGCGATCCTCGGAGCCACCGGCGCCGTCGGAAGCGAGATGGTTCGCGTGCTCGAGCGCCGCAAGTTCC
>JBKJOC010000051.1:0-6147 GCA_046595725.1 Candidatus Eiseniibacteriota bacterium | reverse complement strand
GGCATGAGCGCAGAGCGATCGCCCGTGCCGCGCAGGAGCACCGGCAGCGTGACCCGGCCGAAGTCGAGGACGAGCAGCAGCACGACCGCCGTCAGCGCGAGCGCCGGGATCCTGGTTGCGATGCGCGCCACGCCCCGCGCCGCGAGCAGGGCCACGGCAAGTTGCGCCAGGACCACCGAGGCCACCGCGACGCGCAGCGACGACCACAGGGGGACGCGCTCGTAGAGCAGCGTATAGACCGCGCCGAGTCGCGTGCCGAACGCCAGCGCGAGCGCTAATAGCGCAACGCCCGCCCAGAACCACCACGCGCCCTGGTCGGGATCGCGGCGCCGCGGCGCGCCGAGTGAGACCAGCGCGAGCGCGACGAGGCCGAGATACGGCGGATACTCGGCAAACGAGAGCCCGCCCGTGTACGTGGCCCCGCCGAAGCCCACCGCGCCCGGCCACAGGAACGACCACGCGTCACGCCCGGCCAGGCTCCAGCGCGCGACCTCGTCCATACCCACGCCCCCCGCCGCCGCAGCGCGTACCGACTCGGCGCGGTAGAGCAAGGCGGGGAGCCACACTGCGGCCGAGAGCGCGGCGGCGCCGGCGAGCGCGCCGAGCGCCACCAGCAGGCGACGGGGGCGCTTTATCGTCCACGCGCGCTCGCACGCGAACGCGGCAACCAGCGCGCCCGCGTAGAGGACGTACTGTGGATGCCCCGCGAGCGTGAGCAGGCCGAGCGCGCAAGCCAATCCCAGCGCCGCTGCGACCGCGCCGCGCGTTGTCGCGGCCGCCGCGATGCCGTGCGCTGCGAGCAGCGCGATCGGCATCCAGGCCAACGCGACGAACTGGGCGTCGTGGCCGTAAGCGATCGGCAGTGCGACGTAGGTCGCCATTCCCCAGGCCAGCGCGGCCACGGCAAAGCTCGCTGCCTCACCGCGCCACAGCGCCCGCGCCAGCGCGCCCGCGGCGAACATCGACGCCAGATGGAGCAGGAGTTCGGGCAGGAGCGGCGGCCACGCGGGCTCTTGGCCGGGCGCCTCCCACAGGTCGAGCAGCGCGTCGGGGAGCCATTGCGGGCGCGGATCGGCCAGGCTCGCGGTGGTGGGCAGGCCGGCAAAGACGTAGGGCGAGAAGTGGGTGCGCTGGTGATCCCTGAGCCAGCGTTCGCGCGAGGCGTCGGCGAACATGCGGAACGCGGCGGCGTCGCCCCGCACGAAGACGCGGCCGCGGAAGAGCTGCGGGCTCCACAGCACGCACCACATGAGCACGATCGCGCATGCGGCAAATGCGGCCGACATCGCGGTCAAGCGCGGGCGCGGGGCCTTGGGCACGGCGATCAGGTCAGATCGAACCGCTGCTTGAACTCGACCTGCTCGCGCGCGGAGAGGCCGAGGGCGGCGAGGTCGGGCGTCTCGCCCCGCAGCAGGCGCTTGAGCGCGTCGAGTTCCATGCGCGAGAGCGAGGCGGCCTCGAGCTGGTAGTCGACGAACGCCTCGTACGCGTCCGGCACCCACAGCCGGGTGAGCGACGCCAGCGCCTCGGCATAGACGCGGATCTCGTACTGCGCGTGCGCATCGGCGCGCAGCGCGATGAAGCGCAGGAGATTATGCAGGTCGATCTTCCAGTACCACTGCGTGTAGAAGCTCACCGGCAGGTTGATCCGCGCCAGCTCGCGCGCGATGCCCTCGGCCTGCTCGCCGGTCTTCTGCGTCTCGGCGGTGCCGCCGAGCATGTCCTCATAGTGGCTGTACGCCTGCTCGGCATCGCGCTTCAGGATGTCCAGCACCTCGGCCGCGCGCCCGGGCGAGACGGCATCGCCACGGCCCTGGCGGTTGCTCGAGGACTGGCCGGCGAGGATCTCGGGAGCCGGCGTGTAGAACTCGCGGTCGAGGATCGAGTAGCGACCGCTGTATTCATTGACGCTGGCCGCCCGATGCCGAATCCACTGCCTTGCCACGAAGATGGGCAGCTTCACATGCACCTTGATCTCGCACATCTCGAACGGGGTGGTGTGGTGATGCCGCAGCAGGTAGCGGATCAGCCCGCGGTCTTCGCGCGCGCGGCGCGTACCGCGGCCGTAGGAGACGCGGGCCGCCTGCACGATCGCCTGGTCGTCGCCCATGTAGTCGACCAGGCTCACGAAGCCGTGGTCGAGAACGGGCATCGACGTCCCGATCATCGCGTCGAGCGCGGGCACGGTCGGACGGCGGGTCGCGGACTCGGTGGGCGCCTCCGGGACGGCCGGCGGAACGGGCGCGGGCGTGGTTTCCTTCACGGGATCTCCTGCGGGGACGTGGCTTGCGGGACTGCGAACTTTCGCCGTGGGCGGAGAATATCCGAATGGCGCGGCGCGGGCCAGAGGTGGATACTGCGTCGCGAGATGGTTTCCGCACTCAACCCAAGGAGCGACTCGATGTCCCGCGCACCCGATCGTCCGGAACCGACGGAGTCCGCACTCAGCCGCCGCCGCTTCCTCAAGGGCGTCATGCTGCCCGCCGCGGCGGTCGTCGCCGCGCCTGCACTGGCCGGCCTCGGCACGGTGGACGCGGATGCCGCCACGAAAAAGGCGAAGCGTCCCGCCGCCCTGCTCGCCACGCCCGCCCGCGGACCCGACTTCTCGGTCGCGAAGACGCCGGGCGAGCGGGCCGCACTCGAGAAGCAGTGGAAGCAGATGCTCGAGACCGTCGAGGCGATCCGGAAGGTGCCGGTTCCCGCCGGCTCCGAGATGGCGACCGGCGCGCTGGCACCCCGGCGCCTGCGCCGCGGGGAGGCCTGACATGGCCCGCGTTCCCGACGACGTCCTGTTCCTCTCCGTGCGCGAGCTGGGCCGGATGTTGCGCCGCCGCGAAGTCACGTCGGTCGCGCTCACCGAACTCGCACTCGAGCGCCTGTCGACGATCGGCAAGGACCTGAACGCGGTGGCGACGCTCACCGCGGAGCGCGCCCGCACGCAGGCGCGCCGGGCCGACGCCGAACTCGAGCGCGGCAAGGACCGCGGACCGCTTCACGGCATTCCCTACGGCGCGAAGGACCTGCTCGACACCGCGGGCATCCGCACGACCTGGGGCGCGAAACCGTTCGAGAAACGCGTGCCTGATCACGACGCGACGGTGATCACGAAGCTCGAGGACGCCGGCGCCGTCCTGTGTGCCAAGCTCTCGATGGCGGAACTCGCGGGTGGGCTGGGCTATCACGTCGGCAACTCGTCGCTCCAGGGCCCGATGCGCAATCCGTGGAATCGCGAGCTCTGGGCGGGCGGATCGTCGTCGGGCTCGGGGGCCGCGGTGGCGGGCGGCCTCGTGCCGTTCGCGATCGGCACCGAGACCTGGGGCTCGATCCTCTGCCCCGCGAACTTCTGCGGCGTGACCGGCTTGAGGCCCACGTTCGGCCGCGTGAGCCGGCACGGCGCGATGGCGCTGAGCTGGACGCTCGACAAGCTCGGGCCGCTGGGCCGCACGCTCGACGACACCCGGCTCGTGCTCGACGCGATCGCCGGGCCCGACCCGCTCGACGCCGCATCGGCGGACGTCAGGCTGTCCTGGCGCGGCGCGGACAAGGGGAGCCTCAAGGGACTGAAGGCGGCGCTCATCCCCTCGGACTTCGCGAAGAACGGCGACGCGGAGACGGGCGTGGCGTTCGAGCGCGCGCTCGCGACGCTGCGCGCAGCCGGGCTCGCGATCGAGGAGGCCAGGTTGCCCGACCTGCCCTATGAGGCCGCGGCGATCGTGGCGCTCCAGGCAGAGGTGATCTCGGCGTTCGGCGAGCTCTACACCTCGGGCGGCGTCCGCCTCCTGGTCGATGAGCGCGCGCCCGTGCAGGCCGAGGTCGCGCGCGCGATCACGGGCACGGACTACGTGCATGCGCTGCGCCTGCGGCTCGTGATGCAGCGCGCGATGAACCGCTTCTTCGAGCAGTACGACCTGATCGTCGCGCCAGGATTCCTCAAGATCGCGCCCGGCGTCATGCTCGACATGGACACCTACTTCGCCGGCAGCGATCCCGTCGGCGGCATGGGCAACATGACGGGAGTTCCGATGGCCGCACTGCCGATGGGACCGGGCAAGGACAAGATGCCGGTCGGCTTCCAGCTCGTCGCACCGGCGTTCGACGAGGCGCTGCTGCTGAAGGTCGGCAACGAATACCAGCGGCGGACGGAGTGGCATCTCGCGCGACCGCCACTGGTCTGAGCCCGCAAGTTGACGAAAACGACGAGGGCCCGGCGCGCGCTGGCGTGCCGGGCCCTTCGTGTTGCAGAGAGCGGCTTCGAGCTATTGCAGCATCAAGAAGCGCCGGCTCTGGGCGCCCTGCGGCGTGACAAGCCGCACGAAGTAGACACCGTTGGCGACCGGACGTTGCGCGCTGTCGAGGCCGTTCCAGGTCACCGAGTGGCGCCCGGCCGCACGCTCGCCGACGCCCACCACCGCGACCCGGCGTCCGCGCACGTCAAAGAGCTCGATCGAGGCGCGTCCCGCCTGCGCCAGGTCGAAGCGCAGCGCAAGGCGGCCCGTGCGCACCGGGTTCGGCGTCGGCGCGTAGAGCAGCGTCGCGGTCGGCAGCGCATCCGGCTCGACCCCGACGGTCGAAGCCGTGAAGCGCGCCAGCAGCCGATAGCTGACAGGCCCCAGCGCGATCGCGCCCGGCAGCGCCGGGTCGTCGGCGGTCGCGAACGTGAGCAGCGCCTCGAACGTCGAGTCCGCCGTCACGCCGCTGTCGTTGAAGTGGACATCGTAGCGAGCGGCGTCGAGCCCCAGCAGCGCGGGCGCGAACGGTTCGACCAGGCTGAAACGCGCCGCCGCGTCGCCCGTGATCGAGGCGCCGGTGACGCGGAGCTGCGCCTGGAGCGCATTGAATCCCAGGTTCCACACTCGCGCCGGCTGGTCGCTGAACCCTCCGGCGCTCTGCGTCCCGAAGTCGACCGTGTCGATCACCGCCAGCGCAAGGCTGTCGAGCGACGCCTCCGCATGCTCCACCACGGTGCCGCCCAAACCGATATCGACGAAGCGGAAGTCCGGCGCGTCGCTGAACAGGCCGAGCGATGCGCTCTTGAACCCGATGGTCCCCGTGTCCATCGAGATCACGTGCACGGGCCCGGTCGCACCCGCCGGCACGGCGAACGACGACGCCGGCGCGGTGAAGCCCGCAGGCGCGGTGTCGAACGTGTAATCGAGCGCGTCGCCCGGGATCTCCGCCGGGTTCGAGATACTGAGCGGTTGGTCGGCCGGCCCGCCCTGGATGACGGTGCCGAACGCGATCGAAGGCGTGCTCAGCCCCAGCTTCGCCGGCACGACGAAGTCGACCTGGACCGGCATATGGTCCGAGGCGTTCATCAGCGAGTCCGCGGCCAGCTGGCCGATCGCCGCGTTCGTCGGGGGGTCGTTGATCGCGCTGTTGCAGCAGTGGAGTCCGTCGTTGCCGTAGGTCTTGTAGGTCGACTCGGCGAGATCCATCCCCTGCCCGTCGTCCATGTTGTAGGACTCGAGGATGAAGTCGAAACGATCGTCGACGCCACCGGTCGCGCCGCCACCGAACTGCAGGCTGCGCGGCGACTGCGTGTGGACCAGCGCAAAGGACGTATTGCTGTTCCATGCTCCCAGCCGGTTGATCGGATCCTTCATGCGGCCGATGTTCTGGCCCGTGTCCGAGAGCGCCCACTGGAAGGGTGTCTCGCTCGAGGTGTAGACGTTGTAGTCGCCACAGAAGAGCACATGCGACCCAAGGGGCAGCGTGGTCTCGGCATCGCGGCGGATGATCTTCATTTCCGCCAGGCGCAGCGCCTCGTTGGTCGAGCCGCTGCTGGCCTTCAGGTGGAACGAGTACACGTAGACTTCAGCCTCGACCGCGTTATAGCCCGCGAGGCGCAGGTGCCAGCGCGTCGCGTTCCGCAATGCGGTGGGAACTTCCTTCTTGTCGAGATAGGTCCACTTCGAGGGCTTGTACCACATGCCGTTGTCGGTATCGGGGCCGTTATCGAACGGCGCCGACACCCACTGTCCCGGTTCTCGCCAGTTGAGCACCGAGCTGAGGAAGAGGTCCACGCCGGCCTGGTCGATCAATTCCTGGCCGATGACGAGATCCGCACCGATGCCGCGCGTGACCGAGAGCATATGCCCGGTGCGCGCCGGCCCGCTCACGCCGCTCCAGTTGAGCAGGTTGTAGTTC
>JBKJOC010000391.1:0-3000 GCA_046595725.1 Candidatus Eiseniibacteriota bacterium | reverse complement strand
CTGACACGATTCGTGCTCAAGTCGATCTTCGGCTCGAGCAGCAACTCGGCGCGCGTGGTCGGGCTTCCCGAGTGGTCGCTCGGCGGACTCGGCACCATCCCCGGCCTGGGCTCGCTGTTCGGCAATCCCATGGTGTGGATCTCGGTGATCCTGATCCTCCTGGCCCACGTCACGCTGTTCAGGACGCCGTTCGGCCTGCGGCTGCGCACCGTCGGCGAGCATCCCGAGACCGCTGCCACGCTCGGCCTGTCGGTGGCGTGGCTGCGCACCGCGGGGGTGCTGCTCTCCGGGGTTCTGACCGGACTGGGCGGCGCGTGGCTCGCCGCCGACCAGCGCTCCTTCACGGATGGAATGTCGGGCGGCCGCGGCTATATCGCGCTGGCGGCGATGATCGTCGGCAAGTGGAGCCCTTTGGGCGCCGCGCTGGCGTGCCTCCTGTTCGGGTTTGCCGAGGCGCTTCAGATCAAGCTCCAGGGCCAGGCGATCCCGAACGAGTTCCTGCAGATGCTGCCCTACGCCGTGACGATGATCGTGCTCGCCGGCGTGATCGGACGCTCGCGCCCGCCGGCCGCGGTCGGCGTGCCGTACGACGCGGAGGGCAAGTGAGCGCCCTTCTTGCCTGCGTCTCCGCCATCCGCGCAAGGACCGCGCTCGTCCCGCGGGTCGGCGTCGTGCTGGGCTCGGGCCTGGGCGGCGCCGCCGACCGCGTCGCCCTCGAAGGCCCCGCCGGCCCCGGCGCCATGGTCTCCACGAACGAACTTCCCGACTGGCCGCGCTCGACGGTGCAGGGCCACGACGGCAAGCTGGTCCTCGGTTCCTGGAACGGCACGCCGGTCGCGGTCCTGCGCGGGCGCACGCATGCCTACGAGGGCTACCCGCTGGATCGCATCACGCTGCCGCATCGCGTGCTGGCGGCGCTCGGCATCGAGACGCTGCTGGTCACCAACGCGGTCGGCACATTCAACACCAACTTCGCGCCGGGCGACCTGATGCTGGTGCGCGACCATATCAATCAAATCGGCCGCGTCGGGTTGTTCACGCCCGCGGAGTTGGCCTCTCTAGCGCCCGTGGCCCGTGCCGCGTTCGGGGGCGCACGGCCCTACACGCCCGCAGTGCTCGATGTACTGCGCGCCGTCGCGCGGGAGTCGAACATCGGGCTGCGCGAGGGCATCCTGCTCGCCGGCAAGGGCCCGTCCTACGAGACCTCGGCTGAGATCAGGATGGCGCGCCTCATGGGCGCCGACGCCGCCTGCATGTCGAGCGCGCACGAGATGGACCTCGCGGCCGCACTCGGCCTCAGGACCGGTGCCGTGTCGTGCATCACGAACTACGGCACCGGCATCTCGCCTCACGCGCTCAGCCATCACGAGGTCGAGCAGGTCGCCGGCGAGGCCGCCGGGCGACTCGAGGCCCTGCTCGCCGGGGCCGTCGCCCGGCTCTAGCCGCCTGCGGGACCGGCACTTCGCAAGGCGGTTCAGTTCCGGCCCCGAACGCCGTACACTGATGCGTCCAGACCGACCGAGACCCGCCCGCGAAACCCCCGAGAGGATCCCCATGACTTGCCGCACGATCGCCAACGGCGCGCTGGTGGCGACCGTTCTGCTCGCAACCCCGCACCTGGTGTCCGCCCAGGCGATGATCGAGGCCTCGGGCATCCCGTCCCAGGTCGGCACCGTCGCGCGCCCGGAGTGGGCGACGGATGACGAGTCGGCGCCGGCAACCCGCTTCGTCAAGGGCGCGGGGATCGCCGACGGCAGCTGGTTCCGCGCGATCGGCGTCCAGCCGGGAGTGTTCTCCTCCCTCGGGAAGGGTTCTGTCCCGCCCGGCTCGCCACAGGGGTCCGTGGCCCGGCCGCGGCCCGGCCGCCCCAGGTCGAGCACCCCGGGACGGGTGGCCGGGCTGGTGTACGAGACCGGCACGCGCCGGCCGGTTGGTGGAGTGGTGATGCGCATGATGTCGACCGAGCCTCAGTGGGCGACCGAGCGCATCGAGGCGCGCACCGATTCGGCGGGTTATTACGAGTTCGCGCGCGTCGAACCGGGCGCCTGGGTCCTGGGAGTCGTGAGCGACAAGCTCTCGACGCAGTACGCCCCGCCGCGCGCCCCGCGTGCGATCACGGTGGCGAAGCGCGACTCGATTGCCGCGCTGCCGTTCGCGCTTCATCGCACGGCCTGCCTCAACGGGCACGCCGGCTGGTCGGATGGGTACGTCCTCTACGACGCGCCCCTGACGGTCGCCCCTTACGACTCGACGCAGTACTCGGCCACCACGTCGATGAACGGCGTCGGTGACTTCAAGCTCTGCGGCGCGCCCGAGGACTCGGTGATGGTGTGGATGCACCTGAGGGACGGCCGCTCGCTCGGGCGCACGACCCGCCTCTCGGCGCTGGCCGAGCGCAACCTGCAGTTCAAGCCCGACCCGCTCGAGCGCATGGAAGGCGTGATCCTGCGCGTCGTGCCCAGGCTCAACGGCGGCAGTCCAGTGCCGCGCGCGCAGATCACGGTGGTGGGCCGCCGCTTCGAGCAGGGCAATCGCCCCGCGCTGGTGTACGTCCGCCAGGAGACCGCCGATGGCGACGGCGCTGCCGAATTCCGCGTGCCATTCGGCGTCTACGAGGTGTTGGCGGTGAATCCGCGCGAGGGCCAGAACGGTCGCATCGAGAAGATGGTCGTCGACACGAACCAGAACGGGCCGCAGCCGCTCGAGGTGATCCTGCGCGGGGCCTCGACGCCAGCGGAACAGGCGCGCATGCGCGCCGAACTCCTGAATCGCGCGGAAACCTACCTCTATGTCTGGACGCAGTAGCTAGGCGGGCACTTCCGCCAGCAATTTCGCCAGCGCGGTGTATTCGAGCGGCTTGACCATGTGATGGTCGAAGCCCGCCGACTTCGAATTGCGCCGGTCCTCCTCCTGCCCCCAGCCGGTCAGGGCGACCAGGATCATCGTCCGGCCCCACGGCTGCTCACGGATCCGCTTCGCCGCCTCGAAGCCGTTGAGCCG
>JBKJOC010000363.1:0-3697 GCA_046595725.1 Candidatus Eiseniibacteriota bacterium | reverse complement strand
GATCCTGCTCGAAGGCACCGAGGTCAACAGCCACCTCGCCCGCGAAGGCCGCTCCCCCACCGCCTTCACCACGCTCGATCGCGCCGACATCGCGCGCGACTACCACGGCCAGGACCTCCCGATGCTGCTCGCCGAGACTCCGGGCGCCTATGCCTACTCCGACGCCGGCAACGGGATCGGGTATTCGTACCTCAAGATCCGCGGCTTCTCTTCGCGTCGGATCGGCGTGACGATCAACGGCATCCCGCTCAACGACCCGCAGTCGCGTGAGGTCTACTGGATCGACCATCCCGACCTCGCCGCCAGCGCGCAGGAAATCCAGGTGCAGCGCGGCGTCGGCGCGAGCGCCTACGGCACGACCTCGCTCGGCGGCTCGGTCAACGTCGAGACCATCCCGTTCGCCCACGAGCGCTACCTCACGCTCGACGCGGGCGCGGGTTCGTTCGGCACGCAGCGCTACTCCGTGCAGGCGGGCTCGGGCCTGCTGGAGGGGAAATACGCGCTCGCCTCGCGGCTCTCGCGCATCCGCACCGACGGCTACCGCCAGCAGTCGTGGTCGGACCTCTGGTCCTACTTCGTGGGGCTCGCGCGCGTGGACTCGAAAGTCGTGACGCGACTCAACCTCTACGGCGGTCCTGAGGAGACGCATCTCGCCTACCTCGGCGTGCCGCGCGCGAACCTCGACGGCGCGATCACCGGAGACGCGGACAGGGATCGCCGCCAGAACCCGCTCACGTACCGGAACGAGCGCGACCATTTCTTCGAGCCGCACTACGAGCTGCTGCAAGATTGGAAGGCGTCGGAGAAGGTCTCGGTGTCGAGCGCATTGTTCTACTTCCCGGGCAAGGGCTACTACGACGAGTTCCGCTCGGGCGTCGACCTGCGCGAGTACAACTATCCGGATGATCCGTCGACGCCGGCTTCGACCGACATCGTGCGCCGCCGCTGGGTGAAGAACATCCACCTGGGATGGGTGCCGCGCGCGCGTGTGACCAGCGGGCGCTACGAGGCCGAGGCCGGGCTCGACCTGAGGTTTCACGAGGGCCGGCACTGGGGCGAGCTCCAGTGGTCGAAGGATCCGGCCGGCAATCCGGAACCCAATCACGTCTACTATGACTACAAGGGACGCGCGATCAACACCTCTGCGTTCCTGCGTCAGGCGTGGGCGTTCACGCAGAGGCTGCGCGCGACCGCCGATCTCTCGCTCCATCGCCAGCGCTACGAATTGAAGGACGACGCGATCGGCGGGCGCTTCTTCACGCAGGACTACACGTTCTTCACGCCGCGCGTGGGCGCGATCGCGACCTTGCACGACGCCGAGGACAAGCACCTCGAGGCGTATGCGTCGTTCTCGCGCGCGAATGCGGAGCCGATCTTTCGGGAGCTCTACGACCCGGAGCACGCGGGCTCGCTCCCCGGCTTCGCCACATCGCTGCCGAGCGGGGAGCTGCGCGATCCCCTGGTCCAGCCCGAGCGCGTTGATGACTGGGAGGCGGGACTGCGCGCGCGCGGGCCATGGGGCTCGGCGGCGCTTGGCGGCTACTGGATGGATTTCAGGAATGAGATCGTCTACAACGGCTCACTCGACGACAACGGCAACCCGATCACCGGCAACGCGGCGCGCTCGCGCCACGCCGGGATCGAGGCCGCGCTCGCCGTGCGCGCGGGGCGCGCGCTCGCGCTGCGCGGCGCGTTCCAGTGGTCGGCCGACCGCTTCAGGGACTATCGCGAGTTCGTGGATTCGACGACCGCGATCGAGTACTCAGGCAATCGCATCGCCGGCTTCCCGGGCGTGAGCGGCCGGGTGGCGGTCGAGTACCGGGTGAGCCGCGGGCGCATCGAGTTTGCGGTCGAGCACGCGGGGCGTCAGTTCCTCGACAACACCGAGAACGAGCGCCGGGATCCCTCGGCGCGCAGCGCGCCCGGCTACATCGCAAAGACGATCGCGCCCTTCACCGTGGCGCACGCGTCGGGGGCGCTTCAATTGCCGAACTTCCTCGGCAGCCGGGAGGTCGAGTTGACGGCGCGGGTGTCGAACCTGTTCGACCGGCGCTACGAGACCGCTGGTTACATCGACTACCCGGCTCCTTCGTACGCGCCGACGCCGGTGTGGATTCCTGCGGCGACCCGCAGCGTGTTCGTCGGGCTGCGCGCCTCGCTCTAGGGCAGCATCATGTTGCGCGCGAAGTAGAAGCTGTCGGGGGCGGCGACGAAGGCCCGGCGCGTCGCCGGCCCCGCGAATCGGAACGTGACCCCGCCGCGCTGCGCCAAAGGCGAGCGCTTGCCCGGCCGGAAACGCTCATGGCTCACGGGATCACTCAGCCACGCCGCGTAGCGCAGCGGCTCGCGCAGGAACGACTGTTTGGCCCCGCGCGAGGAGAAGTAGAACCAGTCATTGCCCAGGCGCGCGCGATGCGCCCCGTCGAGGATCGCCGCCCTTGCGGGATCGACGATGCAAACGACTTTGATCTTCTGGGCCTTGAGGAAGTCGTCGGGGTCTTGCACGAAGACCGAGGGGCAGCGCCGTCAGCAGAAGCCGATCGGTACTCCATTGACATAAATGGGCGCCATCTTCGGGTTGAGCCTCGCCTGGCTGACGATGCAGCGGTCGTTCGGCGAGGTCAGCGAATCCGCGTACTTGAGACGGGGGAAGTCGGCGTCCCCGGTCGCGACGTAACGTTGTGCAACACTGTCGGCCGTCACGAGGGTGAGCGCAGCAAGCAGGGCGAGCAGGATCGAGCGCACGGCAAAAGCCTCCGGCCTAGGGAAGGATGACGACCCGGCTTGTCCTGGGCGCGAACGTGCCGCCCGCGAGCCGGAGGAAGTAGACACCCGACGCCAGCTTCGTGCCGTCGCGACCTGTCGTCTCGAGGAACGCCTCGTGTGGGCCGGCGGCGAACCTTCCGGCCGCGATCGTGCGCACCCGCCGCCCGCGCGCGTCGAAGAGATCGAGTGTCACGTCGGCCTCGCTCGGCAGTGTGAACGAGGCGCGGCCACGTGTGCCCGGCACCAGGGGCGAGGGCGTGACACCGGACAGCCCGAGCGGCGTCGCGACCGGCCCCGGCGCCTCCCCGACCTGTACGAAGACGGTCGGACGCACGAAGCGATTGTCGACCGTGGTCTCGATCCGGTAGCGGCCGTCGGCGAGGCCGGCAAGCGTTGCGCCGGTATGGCCGTCGAAATCGGTGTCGAGGTTCGCGTTGACGTCGCCCTCCGGGAGGCGCGCGAGCGGCGCTTCGAGCGCGTCGGGAATCTCGCCGGGAACGAGGCGGATCGCCTTGACCTCGATCGCGCCGCGGAACAGGCCGGGCAGCGGCTTGCCCTCGCGGTCGAGCGCGGTCACTGCCACCTCGATCGCCGCTTCCGAGGCGATCGCCCCTGGCGCCACGTTGACTCCGTACGAGGGATGGATCCACGACGCCCCCCACGAATCGCCCGCCGAGATCTGCCGCCGTCGCTCGCCGGCCGAAGCGAACGCCGACATCACGGACGGCACCGATTGCGTGTGGCCGAGCCGCAGCCAGTGACCGAACTCGTGCGTCATGGTCGACACCAGGTCGAACTTGTTGGGCTCGCCCTCGGGGTCGAGCGTCCAGGGCCGCGTGCCGTTGATCTCCATCTCGACCTCCTCGCGCTCGTGCGTCAGCGTGTCGATCGAGGACCAGGTGAGCGCCAGAATGGCCGGGTTGTATTGCCA
>JBKJOC010000332.1:0-4810 GCA_046595725.1 Candidatus Eiseniibacteriota bacterium | reverse complement strand
GCAACGGGATCGAGGACGATGATGATCGGGGTCGCCTGCGGGCCGCTCTGACCGGCCGGCTCGAGCACGTCGAAGAACTGCCCGCCGTTGACGGGCTGCCAGGCGCCCGGAAACGTGGAGCCGGGGATGCCCGGCACGAGCTTGACCGGCGTGCCCGGCTGGAGCGAGCCGTCTGTGCCGACCGACACGGGAACCGAGCTCAAGTAGCCGTCCGCGCTGCGATAGAAGATCTCGCGGCCGCCCGTGCCCCATGCGGGTGAGCGCCCACCCTTGACCGAGATCTGCCACCGGCCCGTCGCCGCGGGGAACGGCTGGGCATAAACCTCGATCACCCCCGACTCGGTGCTCGAGTAGGCGACGAAGCGTCCGTCGGGCGAGATTCGGGGCACGGTTTCGTCGAACTTCGTGCCCGCGATCACGACGGACTTCGTCGAGTCCGCGAGCGCAAGGGCGCTCGTGTCCCAATTCGAGCCCCTGGGTCGGCCCTGGATCAGGAGGAATGCCCCATCCGAACTCCAGTCGGTCGGTGCGTTGGCACCGCCACCTTGACCGGGCACCGTCGTCTCCTCGACGAGACCGGAAACCGGCTTGATCATGGCCCGGAATTCGCCGTACCGGTCGGATGTGAACGCGATCTTCGTGCCATCCGGGGACCAGAGCGGAAGCCCTTCGTTCCCGGGATCGAACGTGAAGCGCGTCATCGTCCCGCGCCGGACATCGCGGATCCAGAGATCGGGCTTTCGGGTGGTTTCATCCGTGACCGAGAGCACGATCCGCTGGCCGTCGGGCGACGTCGCAAAGTTGTTCGTTTCGACGGGGTCGGTCAGGACCGCCACGCGCTTCCCGGAGCGGTCGTAACGAGCGACCACCGATTTGCCGCCGGCGCCCGTGCTCTGGTAAGCGATGACCCCCGTCGTGGCTACCGAGAACGCCTCCGTGTTCGTGGTCGTTCCGGCGCCCTCCCCGAGAACGCTGGGCTCGCCTTCGAGGCGGCCGGCCGAGAGGTTGATCCGGCGCGCCATCACGGAGCCGTCCTGCACGAACACGATGTAGCCGGGCGGCAAAAACTCAGCGCGCGAATCGGTGCTGTCGAGCACGACCGATTTGAGCGACCCGAGGGTCCCGAGGCAAATCAGGTTCTTCGCCGCTCCGGAGCTGCGGAAGGCCTGGAACAGAAAGTGCTTGCCGTCTGGAAGGAAACTCGGCCACGCGTGTCCGACCTCCCCCCCCTTGCGATTGAGCGTGGTGATCGCACGGGCCGCGCCGCCGCCCGCGGGAATCGCCCGGATCGAATCTCCGGCACCCTGGCCATCGAACGCCACGATTCCCGAGGCGCTCCAACTGCCATCGGAGGCGCCCTTCGCCTCGCCGACGAGTTGTACCGGGCCGCCGCCGACGGGCACCTTCTTGAAATTGCCGTCGGCGAAGAAGCCGAGGTATCTGGAATCGCCGGACCAGAATGGCCGGCCGGTGTTCTCCGTTCCGGGCAGCGGCACTGCCTCCATCGTGCGGAGCGGGCGCACCCAGATGCGCTGCGTCCCGGTCGTGTCGCGGCCGAGGAAGGCGAGCATCGTCCCGTCGGGGGACATGCGCGGCCACGAAATGGCTGTTGTACCCGGGGGGGCCGTGATTGCGAAGCGCCTGGCCAGGCGCGTCGGCTTGGGGCCGAACGCGCTCACCGCGATCGAGGCCAGCGCGAGGACCGCGACCAGGGTCGCGGCGGAGGCGAGCATCCATGCCATGCGCTCGCGACCGCGGCGCTGCGCCGCGACCGGCGCGGGCACGCCCGCCTGCGAACCGCCTTCGGTGATCCACTTGAGCTGGAGCCTGACGTCGTGCGCGGTCTGCACGCGCTCCTCGGGATCCTTCGCGAGGCACGCGTTGACCAGGCGCTCGAGCGCCGGCGGCGCGAGTGGCACAAGCTCCGAGATCGGCCGCGGCTCCTTGCCGAGGATCGCGGCGATCAACGACGCCTGGCTCTTGCCCTCGAACGCGGCTTTACCGGTCGCCATCTCGTACATGGTCGCGCCCAGCGCCCAAATGTCGCTGCGGGCGTCGGCCTCGCTGCCCTCGAGCTGCTCCGGGGCCATGTACATGAACGTTCCCACGATGGATCCCGCCGCCGTGAGCGGCCGGCTCATCGTCGGCGAGTTCGGCGTCCCGGCGCGGGAGCCGGTGCCGGGCCCGCCCAGGCCGGTCGGGCGCGCGAGGCCGAAGTCCACGAGCTTCGCGCCCTGCTTGGTGAGCATGATGTTGCCGGGCTTCAAGTCCCGATGAATGATCCCCGCGCGGTGGGCGCGATCGAGCGCGTCGGCGATCTGCGAGCTCACGCGCAGCAGCTCCGCCGGCGGGAGCGCGCCGCGCTCAACGCGCTGCGCGAGCGACTCCCCCTCGATCAGCTCCATCACGATGTAGTCGACGTCGCCCTCGCGGCCGACGTCGTAGACCTGGCAGATGTGTGGGTGGTTGAGCGCGGAAGCCGCGCGGGCCTCGCGCTCGAAACGCGCGCGCACCTCGGGCTCGCCCGCGAGCAGCTCGGGCACCACCTTGATGGCGACGTCGCGCTGGAGCCTGGAGTCGCGGGCGCGGAACACCTCGCCCATGCCGCCCGCGCCGAGGGGCGCGAGGATTTCGTAGGGACCGAGTTTGTCGCCGGTAGCGAGGCTCATCGAACGCCTTTCTGCAAGCTGCCTAGCCAGTCGAGCACCACGGTCGTGGCGCCGATCTTCGCTTCGCCCTCTGACGTGACGAGCAGGAATTTCTGGCCGTCCTTCGAGGGGACGAAGCGATTGCGCGTATTCGCATCGAGCACGACGGGGGCGTCGAACAGCCTCTCCGGCAACCCGAGGTGCGGCGGTGGGCCCGGCTCGAACGCGACCGACATCATCTGGCGCGCGACCGAGACATAGAACAGCTCGCGGCCATTTCCATTCCAGTAGAGCTCGTTCCCGCCCTGGGTGGACACGCGCATCTTGCTGCCTGGGCCGGGGAACGCCTGCAGGTAGACCTCTCCCTGGCCGGACTCCCAGGACGTATAGGCGAGCCAGTGGCCATCCGGAGAAATCTGCCCGCCGTACTCGTTGACCGGGGTCGCGATCAACGAGGCGACGGTCGATTGTTCGCCCAACGTCAGCGTGTTGATGTCCCACCGGCGGTTGGCAGCGGCGGAACGCGAGATGAAGAACAGCGTCCGGCCATCCGATGACCATGAGTCGCTGAAATTCTGCTCGGTATTCGCGAGCAGGACCGAGTCGACGCCTGCTCCGCCGACCGACTTGACGTGGAGGTCGTTCACGCCGCCCCGTTCCTGGCTGTAGATGATCCTCATGCCGTCCGGTGACCAGACCGCATTCGCCACCGGCGACGTGGAGAACGTGAAGCGCGATCCCAGGTCGCGCGAGAGATCCCAGATCCAGAGGTCCCCGTTCGGGCGACTCCCCGACGAGAGACTGACCAGAAGCTGGCTGCCGTCGGGCGACAGGTGCGGATCGGAATAGGACCCCGGGTCGCCCACAGTCCCGAGGCGCTTGCCGGCTCGATCCACCCAGACCAGGCGCCGCTGGGCGGTGCCACCGCCGCCCCGGTAAACCAGCGTTCCCTCGGTCGATGCAGAAAAGCGTGCGCTTCCGAGGGGATCGAACTCGACCCCGTCCGCCACCGGGAAGGGCTGGCCCTTCATGTGCAGCGACCCAGGGTCGAACGGTTGCGCAAGCAAGACGCCGAGCCGCACGAACAGGAGGTGCCCGAGTGCAAACTCAGTGCGCGAACTCGCCGGGCCGAGCTTCTTGACCTCCTTCGAATCGATGCTGCCCACTTTGAGCGTGCGCTCGTCCCCCGTGTAGGCAAGGTAGAGAAAGTGCCGTCCGTCGGGCAGGAACTGCGGCCACGCCGTGAATGACTCGTGAGCGCTGCGGTCGAGCGGGGTCGCGCCCGTTGGCTCGCCGCCCCCGGCAGCGACGCGCTGGATCGTGTCCGTCGAGGCGCCGTCGAACAGGATCACGTCCTTCGTACCCCAGCTCCCATCCGCGCCGCGGGGCGCGTCGCAAATGATCTGCGGCGGCCCGCCCGCGGTGTCGATCTTGCGCAGCTTGCCGCCCGAGAAGAACGCGAGGTAGCGACTGTCCGGCGACCAGAACGGACGGGTCGCGCCTTCCGTGCCCGGCAGCCTCTGAGCGTCGAGCGAGTTCATCGCGCGCACCCAGATCGAGGCTTTGCCCGTCGAGTCGGTCGCGTTGAACGCGAGGCGCTTGCCGTCGGGCGAGATGCGCGGCAGGTCGATCGAGCCCACCTGCGTCGGCGGCGTGAGCTCGAAGATCACGGAATTCGGCTTGGGCCTGGGCCGAAGCAGCAGCGCGCCGAGTGAGACTGCGACCACGGCCGCGAGGCCGAATAACGCCCACGCCAGGCCCTCGCGCTTGCGCCGCTGCGCCGCGACGGGAGCGGGCACGCCGGCCTGCGAGCCGCCCTCGCTGATCCACTTGAGCTGAAGCCTGACGTCGTGCGCGGTCTGAATGCGCTCCTCAGGATCCTTCGCGAGGCATGCGTTGACCAGGCGCTCGAGCGCCGGCGGCGCGAGCGGCACGAGCTCGGCGATCGGCCGCGGCTCGGCGCGCAGGATCGCGCCGATGAGCGAGGCCTGACTCTTGCCCTCGAACGCAGGCTTTCCGGTCGCCATCTCGTACATGGTCGCGCCCAGAGCCCAGATGTCGCTGCGGGCGTCGGCCTCGCTGCCCTCGAGCTGCTCCGGGGCCATGTACATGAACGTTCCCACGATGGATCCCGCCGCCGTGAGCGGCCGGCTCATCGTCGG